>NZ_JAYMZR010000063.1:0-22069 GCF_035828615.1 Streptomyces sp. H27-D2
CAGGCGGAGCGGACCGACCGCGCGGCCCGCCGGGGCCGGACCGCGCGGCCCGCCGGGCCTGGCCGACCGGCGCGCGGCGCCCGGCCGATACGATGGACGACCTCATGACTGGAACCCTCGTCGTCAAAGATCTCGCGGCCGGCCACGGCGACCGCGCGCTGTTCACCGGCCTCGACCTGGTCGTCGCACCCGGCGATGTGATCGGTCTCGTCGGCGCCAACGGCGCCGGGAAGTCGACCCTGCTGCGGATGCTCGCCGGGCTGGCCGCGCCCGAGGAGGGCACGCTCCGGCTGAGCCCGCCCACCGCGACGGTCGGCCACCTGCCGCAGGAGCCGGAGCGCAGGCGGGGCGAGAGTGTCCGCGACTTCCTGGCCCGCCGCACCGGCGTCGGCGCGGCGCAACTCGCCCTCGACACCGCCACCCAGGGGCTCGTCGAGGAACGGCCGGGCGCGGACGACGCGTACGCCACAGGGCTGGAGCGCTGGCTCGACCTCGGCGGCGCGGATCTGGACGAACGCGCCGAGGAGGTCGCGGGGCAGCTCGGCCTCAAGGTCGGGCTCGACCAGCCGATGACCTCGCTCTCCGGCGGCCAGGCCGCCCGCGCCGGACTCGCCTCGCTGCTGCTCAGCCGCTACGACCTCTTCCTGCTGGACGAGCCGACCAACGACCTCGACCTGGACGGCCTCGGCCGGCTCGAAGCCTTCGTCGCCGGTCTGCGCGCGGGCACCGTGCTGGTCAGCCACGACCGGGAGTTCCTCACCCGTACCGTCACCCGCGTCGTCGAGCTGGACCTCGCCCAGCAGCAGGTCAACACCTTCGGCGGCGGGTACGCGGCCTACCTGGAGGAGCGCGAGGTGGCCCGCCGGCACGCCCGCGAGGAGTACGAGCAGTTCGCCGACACCAAGGCGGGCCTCGAAGCCCGCGGCCGGACCCAGCGCTCCTGGATGGACCAGGGCGTGAAGAACGCCCGCCGCAAGGCCACCGACAACGACAAGGTCGGCCGCAAGTTCCGCAGCGAGACCAGCGAGAAGCAGGCGGGCAAGGTCCGTCAGACGCAGCGCATGATCGAACGCCTCGACGTGGTCGAGGAGCCCCGCAAGGAGTGGGAGCTCAAGATGGAGATCGCCGCCGCGCCGCGCGCCGGCGCGGTCGTGGGGACGCTGCGCGCCGCCGAAGTGCGCCGGGGCGACTTCGCCCTCGGACCGGTGGACCTCCAGATCGACTGGGCGGACCGGATGGCGATCACCGGCGCCAACGGCTCCGGCAAGTCGACGCTGCTGGCGGCCCTGCTCGGCCGTCTCCCGGTGGACTCGGGGCACGCGGCGCTCGGCCCCGGCGTGGTGGTCGGCGAGGTGGACCAGGCCCGCGGCCTGTTCTTCGGCGAGGCCCCGCTGATGGACGCGTTCGGCGCGGCCGTGCCGGACCTGGAGCCCGCGGACGTACGGACGCTGCTCGCGAAGTTCGGCCTCAGGGCGGCGCATGTGCTGCGCCCGGCCTCGACGCTGTCGCCGGGGGAGCGCACCCGCGCGGCGCTGGCGCTGCTCCAGGGCAGGGGCGTCAACCTGCTGGTCCTGGACGAGCCGACGAACCACCTCGACCTGCCCGCGATCGAGCAGCTGGAGGCGGCGCTGGACTCGTACGACGGCACGCTGCTGCTGGTCACCCACGACCGGCGGATGCTGGACGCGGTGCGGACGAACCGGCGGATCGCGGTCGAGGACGGGCGCGTGAGCGAGCAGGCGTGAGCGCGCGGGGTTGAGGTGAGCGAGCAGCGCTGAACGGATTTGGCCTGAGCTTCCACACCCCGTAGTGTCATGTTCAGCGGCGCGGGGTGGAGCAGCTCGGTAGCTCGCTGGGCTCATAACCCAGAGGTCGCAGGTTCAAATCCTGTCCCCGCTACTTTCGACAGCAGGCCCGGTGCGTTACGCACCGGGCCTGCTGCTTTTGCGCGTCCCCTCGGCCCGGTCCCGGACGGGCGTGACCCGGCGGACACTTCTCGCTCATTGAGGGAGGAACAAAGGGCCAGGAACAGTCGCGGAGCTGGCGGCGGCGAATGCGTCCGGTCGTAAATCATCGATAGATGCTGACTTGTGGTCAGTAGGTCGGTGCGGACAGAGGGTTCTCAACACTCAAGGTGTGAGCACGCCCCCCGGACCATCAGCAGAGCCGCCCGAGGAAATGACCGCACCACAGAGCTACAAGGCGCCACAGACCGGCGAGGCGCCACAGAGCTATGAGGGCGCCTGGCGGTTCACCGCCACCCCGCAGGATTCCTCGGTACCACGGGCCCGGCACGCGGTCCGCGATCTGCTCCGGCACCAGCGGGTGCCGGCCGACGAGGAACTGCTGCAGGGACTGCTGCTGATCGTCTCCGAACTGGTCACCAACGCCGTACGGCACGCGGCCCTGCTCTCGCCGGAGATCGGCGTCGAGGTCTCGGTCGTCGGCAGCTGGGTACGGGTCGCGGTCGAGGACAACCACCCGTACCGGCCCAAGGCGCTGGAGGCGGATCAGGCCAGGACCGGCGGGCGCGGACTGCTGCTGGTGAAGGCGATCACCGACGAGGCGGGCGGGATGTGCGACGTCGAGCACACCGCGAGCGGCGGCAAGGTGGTCTGGGCCGAACTGCCGCTACCAGCCCTTTGACGGGCCGATCAGCTCCTGCACGGCCGGTCGCGCCGCGTCCAGCACCGTCATGAACCACGCGGAGAAGGGCCGCTCGCGGTGCAGCCGGGCGAGCGCGTCCGCGGTCGCGAACAGGGTCTCCCCGACCTCCTCGGGGTCCGGCCGCAGCTCGGCGCGGACCAGGCCGACGAAGAGGTGGTTGTACTCCTGCTCGACCAGCCCGGACGCCGGGTCCGGGTGGTTGTAGCGGACGGTGCCGGCCTCGCGCAGCAGCGTCGGGGACACACCCAGCTCCTCGCCGGTGCGGCGCGCGGCGGCGACGAAAGGCGGCTCGGCGGGGTAGGGGTGCCCGCAGCAGGTGTTCGACCAGACGCCGGGGGAGTGGTACTTCCCCAGCGCGCGGCGCTGGAGCAGCAGCCGGCCCTGGGCGTCGAAGAGGAAGACCGAGAAGGCCCGGTGCAGCCGGCCGGGGGGCAGATGGGCGGAGAGCTTCTCCGCGGTGCCGATCGTGGTGCCGTGCTCGTCGACCAGTTCGAGCAGGATCGGCTCGCTGGCATCGCCCGACGCGGGGACCGCCCCGGCGTCGGCGCTGGGATCCGCCGTGCTGGTGGCGGTGGATCGGCCGTTGGCTGGTGTGATCGGCATGACCATCCTCAAATTCGGTCTTCGACGCTCAAGTCTGCCGTACGTCAATGGCACAGCTTGGCTTCGTGCTCCGCATGTCCCCGCGGCTCCAATTGGAACGTACAGTGCTCGACGTCGAAGTGATCACCCAGGCAGCCCTGGAGATCGTGCAGCATCTTCTCGTGGCCGATGGAATCCAGGGCGTCCTGGTGCACCACCACATGGGCGGACAGTACCGGCATCCCGGATGTGATCGTCCAAACGTGCAGGTCGTGCACATCTTCGACGCCCCGCAGAGCGAGTATGTGCGACCGGACCTCAGCCATGTCCACGTTCTTCGGAGCGGCCTCCAGGAGCACGTCCATCGACTCCCTGAACAGCTTCCAGGTCCTGGGGATGATCATCATGCCGATCAGGATGGACGCGATCGGGTCGGCCGCCGTCCAGCCGGTCAGAGCGATGACCGCCGCCGCGACGATGACCGCCACCGAGCCGAGCGCGTCCGACATGACCTCCAGGAACGCCCCGCGGACATTGAGGCTGTCCCGCTGTCCGCGCATCAGCAGCGCGAGCGAGATCAGGTTGGCGACCAGGCCGATGGCGCCGAACAGCATCGTCGGCCCGCCCTCGACCTCCACCGGATCGAAGAACCGGGGGATCGCGGCGTACAGGATGTAGCCGCCGACGCCGAACAGCAGCACCGCGTTGGCCACCGCCGCGAGGATCTCCGCACGGGCGAAGCCGAAGGTGCGGCGCTCGGACGGCGGACGGTTCGCGAAGTGGATCGCCACCAGCGCCATGCTCAGCCCGACCACATCGGTCGCCATATGGCCCGCGTCGGCCAGCAGCGCCAGCGACCCGGTCACCAGACTGCCGACGATCTCGGCGACCATCACCGTCGCGGTCAGCGCCAGCGCGACGCGCAGCCGGGAGACGTAGGCCGCCGCCGCGGTGCCGGACGCACCGGCCGGCGGCGCGTGGGAGTGTCCGTGATCGTGCCCAGCCCCCATGGCTGCCGCCTCCCGTATCGGTGCGCGACCGGCCGACGCCGCCGGCCGGTCTCCCGTCGACTACGGGCCCAGTCAACTACGGGGCGGGGGTATCTGGCAACGCGGCACTGAACACCGTTGTCATCTGCTCTGACCTGCGGTGATGCTGCTAGGGCGGAGCCGGGACCCCGGCTCTGGGACAGCTGTACGAGCGCCGCCGGAGCGGCCGTACGGGGCAGTCGTCAGGCCGTACGGCTCAACCGCGCAGCGCCTCGGGGCGCCGCAGACACCAGCCCTCCCAGGCGGAGGTCACCATGCTCCGTACGTCCTGCCGGGGCGACCAGCCCAGCTCCTTGGCGGCCAGCTCGCCCGACGCGACGACCCGCGCGGGGTCGCCCGCCCGGCGCGGCATGACCTTCGCGGACGGCCCCTGGTGACCGGTGACCTCGGCGACCAGATCGGCCAGCTCGCGCACCGAGACCCCCTCGCCGCTGCCGATGTTCACGGTCAGATCCCCGGCGCCCTGCTGGGCGCTGAGCCGGCGGGCGGCGGCCAGGTGGGCCTCGGCGAGGTCCTCGACGTGGATGTAGTCGCGCACGCAGGTGCCGTCGGGCGTCGGGTAGTCGTCGCCGAAGATCAGCGGGGTGTCGCCCTCGGTGATCTTCTCGAAGAACATCGGGATGACATTGAACACCCCGGTGTCCGACAGCTCGGGGCGCGCGGCGCCCGCCACATTGAAGTACCGCAGACAGGCGGTGGCCATGCCGTGCGCCCTGCCGGTCGCCCGCACCAGCCACTCGCCCGCGAGCTTGGTCTCGCCGTACGGGCTCAACGGCAGGCACGGAGTGCTCTCGGTGACGAGCTCCACATCAGGGGTGCCGTAGACGGCGGCGGAGGAGGAGAAGACGAAGTTCTTCACCCCGGCCGCGGTGACCGCCTCCAGCAGCACGGTCAGACCGTGCAGATTCTCCCGGTAGTAGCGCAGCGGCTCCTCGACGGACTGCCCGACCTGCTTCTTGGCGGCCAGGTGCACGACCCCGGTCACGTTCAGCTCGTCCAGGGCCCGGTCCAGAGCCGCGCGGTCCAGGACGTCCCCCTCGAAGAGCGGGATGTCCGGGGGAAGCCGGCCGGAGACACCGTTGGAGATGTCGTCATAGACGGCGACACTCTCCCCGGCCTCCGCCATGGCCCTCGCCACGTGCGCCCCGATATAGCCTGCCCCACCTGTGATCAGCCACGTCATAACGGCACCCTATCCACAGGAACGCACCGGCCGACGACGGGAACGTACCGGCCGCGTTTGTCGGGGGCCGCCGCGATCCAGCATGCTGTGTCGTCGTAACAACCGGGTGCACGTGCGGTGAACGGCGGCTTCCGGTGATCCGATAGCCTCTGCCGACGTGCCGCCCGCCCCCGGAGCAGCTGGGAGTGTCGGTTGTGCCACGCCCGCTGCCCGGATGTGCCACCGCCCGGCGCGGCCATGTCAGCTTCCAAGGAGTGAGTTCGTCTGTCGACCGCCATTCTCACCGGTCCGCCGGTCGCCGGGTCCTCGCTCGCCGACGACCTGCGAGCGCTGGGCTTCGACGTGCGCGTCGCGGCTGACGCAGCGGACCTCGGACGGGAACTCGGCACGGTCCCCGCGGACCAGCGGGTCGCGGTGGTCGATCCCCGCTTCATCGGCCACACCCACGCGCTGCGGCTGGCCCTCACCGACCCCCGCTTCCCCGCGACGGCGGTGCCGGGCGCGCTGACCGCACAGGCCGAAGCGCGGCCCGCGCTGACCCGCGCCGCCTCCGCCTCCGTACTCGCCCTCACCGAGGGCACCACGACCGCCGGGTCGGCCACCGGCGGACCCGGCACCGCGCCGAGCGCGCCGGCCGCACCCCGGCCGGCAGCCGCGCCGACGAGCACCGCGGCCGGCGACGGCCCGAGCGGCGGCCCGGCAGGCGTACGGGCCGCCCCCGGACAGTCGGACAGCCTGGCGGACCTGCTCGCCGCCGGCATCGACGCCGAAGGCGTCCTGGTACACCGCCCCGAGCTGGGCACCCTGGTCGCCGTCGTCCCCACCGAACCGCAGGCGCGCGCCGAGGCGCGCGCCGCCGTCGCCGCGGTGGACGACGAAGCCGTCCGGCTGCGCACCGCCGTCAAGTCCCGCGACGGCTTCTTCACGACCTACTGCATCAGCCCGTACTCGCGCTACCTCGCCCGCTGGTGCGCCCGCCGGGGGTTCACCCCCAACCAGGTCACCACCGCGTCGCTGCTCACCGCGCTGATCGCGGCGGGCTGCGCGGCCACCGGCACCCGCAGCGGCTACGTCGCCGCCGGGCTGCTGCTGCTCTTCTCCTTCGTACTCGACTGCACCGACGGACAGCTCGCCCGCTACTCGCTGCAGTACTCCACCCTCGGCGCCTGGCTCGACGCGACCTTCGACCGGGCCAAGGAGTACGCGTACTACGCGGGGCTCGCGCTCGGCGCTTCGGCCGCGAACGGCGATGACGTCTGGGCGCTCGCGCTCGGCGCGATGGTGCTGCAGACCTGCCGCCATGTCGTCGACTTCTCCTTCAACGAGGCGAACCACGACGCGACCGCCAACACCAGCCCCACCGCGGCCCTTTCGGACAAGCTCGACAGCGTCGGCTGGACGGTCTGGCTGCGCCGGATGATAGTGCTGCCGATCGGCGAGCGGTGGGCGATGATCGCCGTGCTGACCGCGCTGACCACCCCGCGCATCGTCTTCTACGCGCTGCTCGTCGGCTGTGCGCTGGCGGCCTGTTACACCACCGCCGGCCGGGTGCTGCGCTCGCTCACCCGCAAGGCGAGCCGCACCGACCGGGCCGCGCGAGCCCTCGCCGAACTGGCGGACTCCGGGCCGCTGGCCTCGGCCGCGGCCAAGGCGCTGCGGCCCGCCTCACGCGCCCTGCCCGGCCTCGCCGTTCCCGCGATCGCGCTGCTCGGCGGCGCGCTGCTGGTCGCCGCCGCACTGGCGGCCCCGGCCGGGAGTTGGTGGCCGGTGGCGGCCGCCGTCGTCTACGTACTGACCTCCGGCCTCGCCGTCGCCCGCCCGCTCAGGGGCGAGCTCGACTGGCTGGTGCCGCCGGTGTTCCGGGCCGCCGAATATCTGACGGTCCTGGTGCTCGCGGCCCGGTCCGGGGTGGACGGCGCGCTGCCCGCGGCTTTCGGACTGGTGTCCGCTGTCGCCTACCATCACTACGACACGGTGTACCGCATCCGCGGCGGTACCGGCGCTCCCCCCCACTGGCTGGTGCGGGCGATCGGCGGGCACGACGGGCGGGTACTGGCGGTCGCGATCGCCGCCGCCCTGCTGCACCACACAGGTTTCACCATCGCGCTGACGGCCATCGCATTGGCCCTCGCGCTCCTGGTGCTCACCGAGAGCATCCGTTTCTGGGTGTCCTCCGGAGCACCTGCCGTACACGATGAAGGAGAACCCGCATGATCGGCCTCGTGCTGGCAGCCGGCGCCGGACGGCGTCTGCGCCCCTACACCGACACCCTGCCCAAGGCACTGGTGCCGGTTGACGGCGAGACGACCGTCCTCGACCTGACGCTCGGCAACTTCGCCGAGGTCGGCCTCACCGACGTCGCCGTGGTCATCGGCTACTGCGGTGAGGCGATCGTCGAGCGGAAGTCCGCGCTGGAGAAGAAGTACGGCGTAAAGCTCCACCTGGTCGACAACGACAAGGCGGAGACCTGGAACAACGCCTACTCCCTGTGGTGTGCACGCGACATCATCAAGGAAGGCGTCATCCTCGCCAACGGCGACACGGTGCACCCGGTCTCGGTCGAGAAGACCCTGCTGGCGGCCCGTGGCAAGGGCCAGAAGATCATCCTCGCCCTCGACACGGTGAAGCAGCTCGCCGACGAGGAGATGAAGGTCATCGTGGACCCCGCGAAGGGCGTCCAGCGCATCACCAAGCTGATGGACCCGGCAACGGCCAGCGGCGAGTACATCGGTGTCACGCTCATCGAGCCGGAAGCCGCCGCCGACCTCGCCGACGCGCTGAAGACGACCTTCGAGAAGGACCCCGACCTCTACTACGAGGACGGCTACCAGGAGCTCGTCAACCGCGGCTTCACCATCGACACCGCCCCCATCGGCGACGTCAAGTGGGTCGAGATCGACAACCACGACGACCTCAACAAGGCCCGGGGGATCGCGTGCCAGTACTGACCCGCCTGATCCCGTCGCCGGTCGTCGTCGACATCAACGCCGGCGCGCTGGACGACCTCGCGGGCCTGCTGGCGGACCAGCGGATCTCCAGCTCGGGCAAGCTGGCCATCGCGATCAGCGGCGGCTCCGGCGGCGCGCTGCGCGAGAAGCTGTCCCCGGTGCTCCCTTCGGCGGACTGGTTCCAGCTCGCCGACGGCACCATCGACGGCGCGATCCAGCTCGCCGACGCGATGAAGGCCGGGCACTACGACGCGGTCGTCGGGCTCGGCGGTGGCAAGGTCATCGACGCGGCCAAGTACGCCGCCGCGCGTATCGGGCTGCCGGTGGTCGCCGTCGCGACGAACCTCTCGCACGACGGCATCTGCTCGCCGGTGTCGATCCTCGACAACGACGCGGGCCGCGGCTCGTACGGTGTGCCGACCCCGATCGCGCTGGTCATCGACCTCGATGTGATCCGCGACGCCCCGGTCCGCTTCGTGCGCTCCGGAATCGGCGACGCGATCTCCAACATCTCGGCCATCGCCGACTGGGAGCTGGGCCACCGGGAGAACGGCGAGCCGATCGACGGCCTCGCCGCCGCCATGGCCCGTACCGCGGGCGAATCGGTGCTCCGGCACCCGGGCGGCTGCGGCGACGACGCGTTCCTCACGGTGCTCGCCGAGGGCCTGGTGCTCTCCGGCATCGCGATGTCGATCGCCGGTGACACCCGGCCGTCCTCCGGCGCCTGCCACGAGATCAGCCACGCCTTCGACTGGCTCTACCCCAAGCGCTCCGCGCTGCACGGCGAGCAGGTCGGCCTCGGCGCGGCCTTCGCGATGCACCTGCGCGGCGCGCACACCGAGTCCGCCTTCATGGTCGAGGTACTGCGCCGGCACGGCCTGCCGGTGCTGCCGGGCGAGATCGGCTTCACCGAGGCCGAATTCGTCGCGGCCGTGGAGTACGCGCCGAAGACCCGCCCCGGGCGCTTCACCATCCTGGAACACCTGGACCTCTCCACCGACGAGATCAGGGACGCATACGCCGACTATGCCAAAACCGTCAGTAGCTGAACTCCGACCGGTCGTGCACCCCGACGGGGTGAAGGACCGGCGCAGCGGTGAGCACTGGGCCGGGCGCATGTACATGCGAGAGATCTCGCTGCACTGCGACCCGTACCTGGTCAACACCAGGATCACGCCCAACCAGCTCACCTACCTGATGATCGTCGCGGGCATCCTGGCAGGCGCGGCACTCCTTGTGCCGGGCCTGATCGGGGCCGTCCTCGGCGCCGTCCTGATCCAGCTCTACCTGCTGCTGGACTGTGTGGACGGCGAGGTCGCGCGCTGGCGCAAGCAGACCTCGATCACCGGGGTCTACCTCGACCGGGTGGGCCACTACCTGTCCGAGGCCGCGCTGCTGGTCGGCGCGGGCATGCGGGCCGCCGACCTGTTCCATAAGGACGGCGGCGGCACCCACTGGGAGTGGGCCTTCATCGGCACGCTGGCCGCGCTCGGCGCGATTCTGATCAAGGCCGAGACGGACCTGGTCGACGTCGCCCGCGCACGCAGCGGACTGCCGGCCGTCAAGGACGAGGCCGCCGCGCCGCGCTCCTCCGGGCTGGCCCTGGCCCGTAAGGCCGCTGCCGCGCTCAAGTTCCACCGGCTGGTCGGCGGCGTCGAGGCGTCGCTGATGATCCTGGTCGCCGGCATCGCCGACTACATCCACGGTGACCTGCTGTTCACCCGGATCGCCGTCGCGGCGCTCGCCGCCATCGCACTGCTGCAGACCCTGCTGCACCTCGTCAGCGTCCTCGCTTCGAGCCGGCTCCGGTGAGCGCCCGTATGAAGCTCGGGGCGGTCGTCCTCACCATGGGCAACCGCCCCGAGGAGCTGCGCGCGCTGCTCGACTCGGTCGCCAAGCAGGACGGCGACCCGGTCGAGGTCGTCGTGGTCGGCAACGGTTCGCCGCTGCCGGAGCTGTCGGTGACCGGGCTGGTGGTACGGACCGTCGAGCTGCCCGAGAACGTGGGCATCCCGGCCGGCCGCAATGTCGGCATCGAGGCCTTCGGGCCCGGTGGCGCCGACGTCGACGGGCTTTTGTTCCTCGACGACGACGGGCTGCTGCCGCACGTGGACACCGCGCAGCTGTGCCGCGAGGCGTTCGCCGCCGACCCGGAGCTCGGCATCATCAGCTTCCGGATCGCGGACCCGGACACCGGTGAGACCGCGCGCCGGCACGTGCCGAGGCTGCGCGCGGCGGACCCGATGCGGTCCTCGCGCGTCACCACCTTCCTCGGCGGCGCCAACGCGGTGCGGAGCAAGGTCATCCAGCAGGTCGGCGGCCTGCCCGACGACTTCTTCTACGCCCATGAGGAGACCGACCTCGCCTGGCGGGCCCTCGACGGCGGCTGGATGATCGACTACCGCGCCGACATGGTGCTCTTCCACCCGACGACGGCCCCCAGCCGGCACGCGGTCTACCACCGCATGGTGGCCCGGAACCGGGTCTGGCTGGCCCGGCGCAATCTGCCGGCTCTGCTGGTGCCGGTCTACCTCGGCGTCTGGATGCTGCTCACCTTGGCCCGACGCCCTTCCCGGCCCGCGCTGCGGGCCTGGTTCGGCGGCTTCAAGGAGGGCTGGTCCACCCCCTGCGGACCGCGACGCCCCATGAAGTGGCGTACGGTTTGGCGCCTGACCCGTCTGGGCCGACCTCCTGTCATCTGACAAGCTCGTGTCTGAGAGCATCGGGCGCGATCCGGGGCGCGGCCCCGGCAGCGCACCTTGAGGACGAAAGTGTCAACTGTGAGCGAGACAACGCACGACGGTGCGGTCGCCGTGAGTGCCCCGCCAACTCCCGACGACGGGCTTTCCGCTGCCGAACGGGCCAAGAAGTACGGCCTTTCGGTCAGCGGCGCCCGCCCCGGGCTCGTCGAGTACATGCGTCAGCTGTGGGACCGGCGGCATTTCATCCTCGCCTTCTCCCGCGCCAAGCTGACGGCGCAGTACAGCCAGGCGAAGCTGGGGCAGCTCTGGCAGGTCATGACACCGCTGCTCAACGCACTGGTCTACTACCTGATCTTCGGTCTCCTGATGGGCGGCCGGGACGGGGTGCCGGGCGGCAAGGGGAACTACATCCCCTTCCTGGTCACCGGCGTCTTCGTGTTCACCTTCACGCAGAGCTCGGTGCAGGCGGGCGTCCGGGCGATCGCCGGGAACCTGGGGCTGGTGCGCGCGCTGCACTTCCCGCGCGCCGCGCTGCCGATCTCCTTCTCGTTGCAGCAGCTCCAGCAGCTGCTGTACTCCATGGTCGTGCTGCTGATCATCCTGCTCGGGTTCGGGCAGACGCCGACCTGGTCGTGGCTGCTGGTGATCCCGGCGCTGGCGATGCAGTTCGTCTTCAACACCGGGCTCGCCATGGTGATGGCCCGGATGGGCAGCAAGACGCCGGACCTGGCGCAGCTGATGCCGTTCATCCTGCGCACCTGGATGTACGCCTCGGGTGTCATGTACAGCTTGTCCACCCAGCTCGGGAAGCTGAACGCGCCGTCCTGGCTCATCGAGACGCTGTCGGCCAACCCGGCGGCGGTCTATATCGACCTGATGCGCTTCGCGCTGATCGACAGCTTCACGTCCGAGAACCTGCCGTCGCACGTCTGGCTGCTGGCGATCGGCTGGTCCGTCATCGTCGGAGCCGCGGGCTTCGTGTACTTCTGGAAGGCTGAGGAGCGTTACGGCCGTGGCTGAGCAGAACACCGCCGCTGAGGCGGCGACCACACCGACGGGCGAGCGCAGACCGACCGTGATCGCGGACGAGCTGCACATCGTCTACCGGGTGTACGGCGGAGGCGGCCGGGGCGGCGCCGTGGCCGCGCTGAACCGGATCGTCAAGCGCCAGCCCTCGCAGAGCGTGCGCAAGGTGCACGCGGTCAGGGGGGTCAGCTTCACCTCCTACCGGGGCGAGGCGATCGGCCTGATCGGCTCCAACGGGTCGGGCAAGTCCACCCTGCTGCGGGCCATCGCCGGTCTGCTGCCGGCCGAGAGCGGCCAGGTCTTCACCGACGGCCAGCCCTCGCTGCTGGGCGTGAACGCGGCGCTGATGAACGACCTCACCGGCGAGAAGAACGTCGTGCTCGGCGGCCTGGCCATGGGCATGTCGCGCGAGCAGGTGCGGGAGCGCTACGACGGCATCGTCGAGTTCTCCGGCATCAACGACAAGGGCGACTTCATCACGCTGCCGATGCGGACCTACTCGTCCGGCATGGCGGCGCGGCTGCGGTTCTCCATCGCGGCGGCCAAGGACCACGACGTGCTGATGATCGACGAGGCGCTGGCGACCGGCGACCGGAAGTTCCAGAAGCGCTCCGAGGCGCGGATCCGGGAGCTGCGCAAGGAGGCCGGCACGGTCTTCCTGGTCAGCCACAACAACAAGTCGATCAGGGACACCTGCGACCGGGTGCTGTGGCTGGAGCGGGGCGAGCTGCTGATGGACGGCCCGACCGACGAGGTCATCAAGGCGTACGAGAAGGAAATGGGCAAGTAGCCCACAGGCCGATCACCAGCACGCCGTACCGGGACGCGAGCAGTCGTACCGGGGGCGCGGGGGTGCGATGGAAGCCCCTGCCGGACGATCCGTCCGGCAGGGGCTTCCCGGCTGTGGAATACCCCGCGCTGCGCGGGGCGGGCCTGCCGTACCCTCAACTCGCTTGTCCCGAGGGGAAGATCGGGCGGCGTCCGGGGGTTGCCCCGGCGTTCTGCGGGGGAGTGCCCGGAAGATTCACACCCGCGCGTACGCCGGAGTGCTCTACGGCGTACGCTGTAGCGGTGCTGATTAGTGGCAAGTCGGGCGATACGGACCGGCGCATGCTGGCGGGGGGCCGTTCTTGGCACGGTGGACCTGCGGCGTGTCCGAAATAGGATGTTCTGGGTCGACAGTGTAGAACGGGAGATGTGACGGCAATGGCTACTGGAACTCTCCGGCTCCGAGGCGCGTCCGCCGTCCCTGCGCCGAGGGTGCGAGCCCCGGGCAGCCGGTGGTGACCGCGGACGCGCAGTCGCGCGCCGTGCTCGACAAAGCCGCGCACGAGAACTTCCCCGTCGCGCCGTTCTTCCTGCCGCGCGCCTGGCGCAGCGACCTGATGGCCGTCTACGGCTACGCCCGCCTCGTCGACGACATCGGCGACGGCGACCTGCCGCCCGGCGGCGCCGACGCCGAGCTGCTCGGGCTCGACCGCGGGCAGGCCGACGACAGGCCCGCCGTGCTGGACGCCTTCGAGGCGGACCTGCACCGGGTCTTCGACGGCGGACCGCGTCACCCGCTGCTGCGCGCGCTGGTCCCCGTCGTGCGCCGGTGCGAGCTCACCCCCGAGCCCTTCCTCGCGCTGATCGAGGCCAACCGGCAGGACCAGCGGGTCCGCCGCTACGCGACGTACGACGATTTGCTCGCCTACTGCGAGCTGTCCGCGAACCCGGTCGGCCGGCTCGTCCTGCGGATCACCGGCACCGCGAGCCCGGAGCGCGTCCGGCGGTCCGACGCGGTCTGCACCGCCCTGCAGATCGTCGAGCACCTCCAGGACGTCGCCGAGGACCTCGGCAGGGACCGCGTCTACCTGCCGGCCGAGGACATGAAACGATTCGGCGTCACCGAAGCCGACCTGGCAGCGCGCAACGGGGGCGCATCGGTGCGCGCGCTGGTGGCACACGAGGCGCAACGCGCCGCGCTCCTGCTGAATGAAGGCCCCCCACTGGTGGGTAGCGTGCACGGCAGACTCAAGCTGTTGCTGGCCGGCTTCGTGGCCGGCGGACGCGCCGCCCTCAAAGCGGTCGCGGCCGCCGACTACGACGTACTCCCTGGACCCCCCAAGCCGACCAAGCTCAGCGTGCTGCGCGAGGCGGGAGCGACATTGCGAAGAGAGAGGTGAGCCGGACCGTGGACGGAACGCCGCAGGCTTCCGCGCCGGTGCTCGCTGCGTACCGCTACTGCGAGGCCGTGACCGGGCACCAGGCCCGCAACTTCGCCTACGGCATCAGGCTGCTGCCCGCGGACAAGCGACAGGCGATGTCGGCGCTGTACGCCTTCTCGCGCCGGGTCGACGACATCGGCGACGGACCCCTGGCCTCCAAGGTCAAGACCGTCCGGCTGGAGAGCACCCGCACGCTGCTGGACCGCGTCAGGGACGGCGACGTCGAGGAGGACGACACCGACCCGGTGGCCGTCGCGCTCACCGACGCCGCCCGGCGCTTCCCGCTGCCCCTCGACGGGCTCGACGAGCTGATCGACGGCGTCCTCATGGACGTGCGCGGCGAGAACTACGAGACCTGGGACGACCTGAAGGTCTACTGCCGCTGCGTCGCCGGCGCCATCGGCAGGCTCTCGCTGGGCGTGTTCGGCACGGCGCCGGTCCCGGCGTCCGGCGCGGCCCCCGGCGCGAGCGACATCGAGCGCGCCCCCGAGTACGCCGACACGCTCGGCCTCGCCCTGCAGCTCACCAACATCCTCCGGGACGTGCGCGAGGACGCCGCCAACGGCCGCACCTACCTGCCCGCCGAGGACCTCGCCAAGTTCGGCTGCTCCGCCGGCTTCCACTCCGCCACGCCCCCGCCGGGCTCGGACTTCACCGGCCTGGTGCACTTCCAGGTCCGGCGCGCCCGCGCGCTGTTCGCCGAGGGGTACCAACTGCTCCCGATGCTCGACCGGCGCAGCGGCGCGTGCGTCGCGGCCATGGCGGGGATCTACCGCAGGCTGCTCGACCGCATCGCCGCCGACCCGGAGGCGGTGCTCCGCGGTCGCGTCGCGCTGTCCGGCCGGGAGAAGGCATACGTCGCCGCGCGCGGCCTGTCGGGGCTCGACGCCCGGCGGGTCTTCCGCCAGAGCGTCAGGAGGGGCGTTTGACCGCCCAGGTGCGAGGAACCTCCAGTACTTCCGGCACGCCCGCCACTCACCCGAACGAGTGGTCGTACAACCGGCACGCAACCCTCCGCGGGGCGGTTGCGTCCCTGACTGCAGCCAGGGGGGTGGGTGCATGACAGTGAGCGACACGGGATCAGGCCCGCGCCGCGAGGCCGCGGCGAGCGGCCGGTGCGGCTCGGACGCGGTGGTCGTCGGCGGCGGCCTCGCCGGAACCACCGCGGCCCTCGCGCTCGCCGACGCCGGAGTGCGCGTCACCCTCGTCGAGAGCCGCCCGCGCCTGGGCGGCCTCGCCTTCTCCTTCCGCCGCGACTCCGCGGCCGGGGAGCTGAGCGTCGACAACGGCCAGCATGTCTACCTCCGCTGCTGCACCGCCTACCAGTGGTTCCTCAAGCGCGTCGAGGGCCTCGAACTGGCTCCCGTGCAGGAACGGTTGGACGTGCCCGTCCTCGACGTCGGAGGAACACGCGGCGCCCGGCTGGGCCGGCTGCGCCGCGCCGCGCTGCCCGTACCCCTGCACCTCGCGGCCAGCCTGGCCCGCTACCCGCACCTCTCGCTCGCCGAGCGTGCGAGCGTCGGCCGCGCCGCCCTCGCGCTGCGCGGCCTCGACCTCGCCGACCCGGCCCTGGACGACCAGGACTTCGGGAGCTGGCTGCGCGGCCACGGACAGTCGCCGCGCACCATCGAGGCGCTCTGGGACCTGGTGGGCATCGCGACCCTCAACGCCACCGCCGACGACTCCTCGCTCGCGCTCGCGGCCATGGTCTTCAAGACCGGGCTGCTCTCCGAGCCCGGCGCCGCCGACATCGGCTGGGCCAGGGTCCCGCTCGGCGAGCTGCACGACACGCTGGCCCGTACCGCCCTCGACAAGGCCGGCGTACGGGTCATCACCCAGGGCAAGGTGACCAGCGTCCACCGGCTGCCCGGCGGCGACCACCAGGTGAGCGTCGACTCCGGATTCAAGCTCTCCGAGCGGGAGAGCGAGACGATGGCCGTCGACACCGTGGTGCTGGCCGTGCCCCAGCGCGAAGCCCACCGGCTGCTGCCCGCGGGGGCGCTGGACGAGCCCGGCCGGCTGCTGGAGATCGGCACCGCGCCGATCCTCAACCTCCATGTCATTTACGACCGCAAAGTGCTGCGCCGGCCGTTCTTCGCCGCGCTCGGCAGCCCCGTGCAATGGGTCTTCGACCGCACGGAGTCCTCCGGGCTGACCGGCGGCGGCCAGTACCTCGCCATCTCCCAGTCCATCGCGCACGACGAGATCAGCGAACCGGTCGGCCGGCTGCGCGCGCGCTACCTCCCCGAGCTGGAGCGGCTGCTGCCCGCCGCCCGCGGGGCCGGAGTGCGGGACTTCTTCGTCACCCGGGAGCGCACGGCGACGTTCGCACCCACCCCCGGCACAGGACGGCTGCGGCCCGCCGCCCGTACCAATACGCCGGGCCTCTACCTGGCCGGCGCGTGGACCGCCACCGGCTGGCCCGCGACCATGGAGAGTGCGGTGCGAAGCGGCCTCGCGGCGGCGGACACCGCGCTCACCGGGCTGGGTCGCTCGCACGACAATCCGCTCCAGGAGGCGGCATGACTGTGTTCTCACCGGGGATAACCTCACCCGCGGCCGAGCCCGCGAGCGCCCGGAAGCCCTGGAGCAACGGAAACAGAGGAGAGCCCGTGACCCCGGCCATCGACACCGCGGACGTCACCGCGCTGCTGGAGCGCGGGCGTACGCTCGCCACGCCGGTGCTGCGCGCAGCCGTGGCCCGGCTCGCGCCCCCCATGGACACCGTCGCCGCCTATCACTTCGGCTGGATCGACGCCGCGGGCAACGCGACCGCCGGCGACGGCGGCAAGGCGGTGCGCCCCGCCCTGGCGCTGCTGTCCGCCGAGGCCGCCGGCGTCCCGCCGGAGGTCGGCGTGCCCGGCGCGGTGGCCGTCGAACTCGTGCACAACTTCTCGCTGCTGCACGACGACCTGATGGACGGCGACGAGCAGCGCCGCCACCGCGACACGGTGTGGAAGGTGCACGGCCCGGCCCAGGCGATCCTGGTCGGCGACGCGCTCTTCGCACTCGCCAACGAAATACTGCTGGAGCTCGGCACCGTCGACGCGGGGCGTGCGACCAGGCGGCTCACCACCGCCACCCGCAAGCTCATCGACGGCCAGGCGCAGGACATCTCCTACGAGCACCGTGAGCGCGTGACGGTCGAGGAATGCCTGGAGATGGAGGGCAACAAGACGGGCGCGCTTCTCGCCTGCGCCGTCTCCATCGGCGCGGTGCTCGGCGGTGCGGACGACGCGACGGCCGACATCCTGGAGAAGTACGGCTACCACCTCGGCCTGGCCTTCCAGGCGGTCGACGACCTGCTCGGCATCTGGGGCGACCCGGTCGCCACCGGCAAGCAGACCTGGAGCGACCTGCGGCAGCGCAAGAAGTCGCTGCCCGTGGTCGCCGCGCTCGCGGCGGGCGGACCCGCCTCGGAGCGGCTGGCCGAGATCCTCGCCGCCGACGCCAAGAGCAGCGACACCGACAAAGCCGCCGCGGACTTCGACGAGCAGGAGTTCGCCAGCAGGGCGGCGCTCATCGAGGAGGCGGGCGGCCGAGAGTGGACCTCTCAGGAAGCCAGGCGGCAGCACACCACCGCGATCGAGGCGCTGGACCTGGTGGACATGCCCGCGGCGGTCCGCGCGCAACTCGTGGCCCTCGCGGACTTCGTCGTCGTACGGCAGAGGTAGCACCGGGCCGCACCGGCCCGTAGCAGTCGCCGACCGGAAACGGTTGACAGTCACACCCCAGCACGGCAGAGCACGCACTGCAGAAGGGGAAGCCATGACAGCGACGACCGACGGAAGCGCCGGGGCCGTGCCGCCCCGCGCACCCGCGGCCACCGAGATCACCATCGCGGCCCCCGGGCCGACGGACCCGCCCGCGCCGCCCGCCGGTGCGGGCGGGCTCATCGACAGGGGCCTCATCGGCAGGCGCCTCGCCGACGGGGCCGGGCCCACCGGTCCGGCCGCGACCGACCGGGCCGACCCGGCCGACGGGCCCGCCGGGAGCACAGCGGCGGCAGCCGAGCGGGCCACCGCCCGCGCCGTCGAACATCTGCTCGCCCAGCAGGACCCCGAAGGCTGGTGGAAGGGCGACCTGGAGACCAACGTCACGATGGACGCCGAGGACCTTTTACTGCGTCAGTTCCTCGGCGTCCAGGACCCGAAGACGCTTGAGGCCGCAGCCCGCCACATCCGCGCCGAGCAGCGCGAGGACAGCACCTGGGCGGGCTTCTACGGCGGCCCCGGCGAACTCTCCACCACCATCGAGGCGTACCTCGCGCTGCGCCTCGCGGGGGACGCGGTCGACGCCCCGCACATGGCGTCCGCCGCCGCCTGGGTGCGCTCCAGGGGCGGCATCGCCGCGGCCCGCGTCTTCACCCGGATCTGGCTCGCCCTCTTCGGCTGGTGGAAGTGGGACGACCTCCCCGAACTGCCGCCCGAGCTGATCTTCCTGCCCAAGTGGGTCCCCCTCAACATCTACGACTTCGGCTGCTGGGCCCGGCAGACCATCGTGCCGCTCACCGTCGTCTCCGCCGTACGGCCGGTCCGCCCGGCCCCCTTCGGCCTCGACGAGCTGCACACCGACCCGGCCCGGCCCAACCCGCCGCAGCGCAAGGCCGCCGCCACCAGCTGGGACGGCCTCTTCCAGCGCCTCGACCAGGCCCTGCACGCCTACCGCAAGGTCACCCTGCGCCCGCTGCGCCGCGCCGCGCTGCGCTCCTGCGCCCGCTGGATCGTCGAGCGCCAGGAGAACGACGGCTGCTGGGGCGGCATCCAGCCGCCCGCCGTCTACTCCGTCATCGCCCTGCATCTGATGGGCTACGACCTCGACCACCCGGTGCTGCGGGCCGGGCTGGAGTCGCTGGACCGGTTCGCGGTCTGGCGCGAGGACGGCAGCCGGATGATCGAGGCGTGCCAGTCCCCGGTCTGGGACACCTGCCTGGCGACCATCGCCCTCGCCGACGCGGGCCTGCGCCCCGACCACCCGGCCCTGGTCAAGGCCGCCGACTGGATGCTGGACGAGGAGATCGTCCGCAGCGGCGACTGGGCCGTGCAGCGACCGCGACTCCAGCCGGGAGGCTGGGCGTTCGAGTTCCACAACGACAACTACCCCGACATCGACGACACCGCCGAGGTGGTCCTCGCGCTGCGCAGGGTCGCGCACCCCGACCCCGCGCGGGTCGACGCCGCGGTCGAGCGCGCCGTGCGCTGGAACCTCGGGATGCAGTGCAGAAACGGCGGCTGGGGCGCCTTCGACGCCGACAACACCAGCCGCTTCCCGAACCGGCTGCCGTTCTGCGACTTCGGCGAGGTCATCGACCCGCCGTCGGCCGATGTCACCGCGCACGTGGTCGAGATGCTCGCGCTCACCGGCAAGGCGCAGGACGCCGGCACCCGGCGCGGCATCGAGTGGCTGCTCGCCGAACAGGAGGCGAACGGCGCGTGGTTCGGCCGCTGGGGGGTGAACCACATCTACGGCACCGGCTCCGCCGTACCCGCGCTCGTCGCCGCCGGCATCCCGGCCTCGCACCCGGCGGTCCGGCGCGCCGTCGGCTGGCTGGAGAGCGTGCAGAACGACGACGGGGGCTGGGGCGAGGACCTGCGCTCCTACCCGGACCCCGAGTGGATCGGGCACGGCGTCTCCACCCCCTCGCAGACCGCCTGGGCGCTGCTCGCCCTGCTGTCGGCGGGGGAGCGGGACGGCAAGGCCGTCGAGCGGGGCGTCGGCTGGCTGGTGGCGGAACAACGGAAGGACGGGTCCTGGGACGAGCCGTACTTCACCGGCACCGGCTTCCCCTGGGACTTCTCCATCAACTACCACCTCTACCGGATGGTCTTCCCCCTCACCGCGCTCGGCCGCTACCTGCACGGCGAGCCGTTCGCGGACGAGCTGCGGCAGGTCCGGTGAACACCGGGCGCGGCGCTCCGCTGCTGATCGCTTGCGCGCTCGGGATCGAACGGCTGGCGCTGCGCGGCGGCGACCGGAGCGGCGCGGCGGGACCGGTCGCGGTGATCCGTACCGGCATGGGTCCGAAGGCGGCGCGGCGCAGGGTCACCGAAGCGCTGCGCCACGACCATCTGGCCCGCGACGCGGCGGTGATCGCCACCGGCTTCTGCGCCGGCCTCGCCCCCGGCATGCGCCCCGGGGACGTGGTCGTGGCCGAGGAGACCCGTGACGCCGCGGGAACCGTGACCTGTACGGACAGCGGGACGCTGGCCACCGCGCTGAGGGCGCGCGGGCTGACCGTGCACACCGGGGCTCTGCACGGCTCCGACCACGTCGTACGGGGCGCGGAGCGCGCGGCGCTGCACGCGGGGGGCGCACTCGCGGTGGACATGGAATCCCCCGTAATGCTCCGGAGCGCCCTCGGCCTCGGCGTACGCCCTGTTGCGGCCGTACGGGTGATCGTGGACGCTCCAGACCATGAACTCGTCCGAATCGGGACTCTGCGGGGTGGAATATCAGCGCTCCACGTGTTGCGCGCTGTTCTTCCAGCCTTCTTTGAATGGCACCATTCTTTGCTGCTCCCCAGGAGGTGAGCCCAATGGCCATGCCGCTTCGCCAGACCATCAGGGTCGGGACATATCTCATTGAACAGAAGCTCCGTCGGCGGGAGAAGTTCCCACTGATCGTGGAGCTCGAACCCCTCTTCGCCTGCAATCTGGCGTGCGAGGGCTGCGGCAAGATCCAGCACCCGGCCGGCGTGCTGAAGCAGCGGATGCCGGTCGCGCAGGCGGTCGGCGCCGTCCTCGAATCCGGCGCCCCGATGGTCTCCATCGCCGGTGGCGAACCTCTGATGCACCCGCAGATCGACGAGATCGTGCGGCAGTTGGTGGCCAAGAAGAAGTACGTCTTCCTCTGCACCAACGCGATGCTGATGCGCAAGAAGCTCGAAAAATTCACGCCCTCGCCCTACTTCGCGTGGGCGGTGCACATCGACGGGCTGCGGGAGCGGCACGACGAATCGGTGGCGAAGGAAGGTGTGTTCGACGAGGCGGTCGAGGCGATCAAGGAAGCGAAGAAGCAGGGATTCCGGGTCACCACGAACTCGACCTTCTTCAACACGGACACTCCGCAGACCATCATCGAGGTGCTGGACTACCTCAATGACGACCTGAAGGTGGACGAGATGATGATCTCGCCCGCCTATGCCTATGAAAAGGCACCCGACCAGGAGCACTTCCTCGGTGTCGAGCAGACCCGCGAGCTGTTCAAGAAATCCTTCGCGGGCGGCAACCGGAAGAAGTGGCGGCTCAACCACAGCCCGCTGTTCCTCGATTTCCTGGAGGGCAAGGCGGACTTCGCGTGCACGGCCTGGGCGATCCCCAACTATTCGCTCTTCGGCTGGCAGCGGCCCTGCTATCTGATGAGCGACGGGTATGTCCCGACGTACCGGGAGCTCATCGACGAGACCGATTGGGCCAAGTACGGCCGTGGCAAGGACCCCCGGTGCGCGAACTGCATGGCGCACTGCGGGTATGAGCCGACCGCCGTCCTCGCCACCATGGGCTCGCTCAAGGAGTCGCTGCGCGCCGCGCGCGAGACGGTCAGCGGAAACCGCGGGTGAGGTGATGAGCGCTGGTGAGCTTGGCTCATTGGGGCTTCCGACGGTGCCTGCCCGTCTCGGCAACGATCCGCACAGCCCCCTCACGGAACTCCGCGTCGAACTTCCGCCTCGTGTCTGCCATGACTCCCAACTTCCCCTGCATTC
>NZ_JAYMZR010000063.1:22079-45070 GCF_035828615.1 Streptomyces sp. H27-D2
ACAGCGCGGCCCACCCCGGTCGGGACGGTGGCCGTGGGCGGGGGAACCGGCTGAGCGGAGCCGGCCAGAGCTGATCAGGGCTGATCAGGATCGATCCCGAACGGGAGAAGTACGGAGAGGGGGCCCAAGCGTGTCGATGCTGGAGAACATTCGGGGGCCGCGCGAGCTCAAGGCGCTGCCAGTAGAGCTACTCGACGAACTCGCCGCGGAAATCCGCCACTTCCTGGTACACGCCGTCGCGAGAACCGGCGGCCATCTGGGGCCCAATCTGGGCGTGGTCGAGCTGTCCATGGCACTGCACCGGGTCTTCGAGTCGCCGGCCGACCGCATCCTGTGGGACACCGGCCATCAGAGTTACGTCCACAAACTGCTCACCGGCCGGCAGGACTTCTCCAAGCTGCGCGGCAAGGGCGGCCTCTCCGGATACCCCTCGCGCGCCGAGTCCGAGCACGACGTCATCGAGAACTCGCACGCCTCCACGGTCCTGGGCTGGGCCGACGGTCTCGCCAAGGCCAACCAGGTGCTGAACCGTCCGGACCATGTCGTAGCCGTCATCGGCGACGGCGCGCTCACCGGCGGCATGGCCTGGGAGGCGCTGAACAACATCGCCGCCGCCAAGGACCGCCCGCTGATCATCGTCGTCAACGACAACGGGCGCTCCTACGCGCCGACGATCGGCGGCCTCGCCAATCACCTGGCGACGCTGCGCACCACCGACGGCTACGAGCGCTTCCTGGCCTGGGGCAAGAAGAAGCTCCAGCACACCCCGGTGATCGGCCGGCCGCTCTACGAGTCGCTGCACGGCGCGAAGAAGGGCTTCAAGGACGCCTTCGCGCCGCAGGGCATGTTCGAGGACCTGGGTCTCAAGTACGTCGGCCCGATCGACGGGCACGACACGGCGGCCGTCGAATCGGCGCTCCGGCGCGCCAGGCGCTTCCACGGGCCCGTCCTGGTGCACTGCCTGACCGAGAAGGGCCGCGGCTACCGGCCGGCGCTGGAGGACGACGCGGACCGCTTCCACACCGTCGTGGTGATGGACCCGCTGACCTGCGAGCCGGTGACCCCCTCCAACGGCCAGTCCTGGACCTCGGCCTTCGGTGACGAGATGGTCCGGATCGGGGCCGAGCGCCCCGATGTGGTCGCGATCACCGCGGCGATGCTCCAGCCGGTGGGGCTGGGCAAGTTCGCCCAGGCGTACCCGGACCGGGTCTGGGACGTCGGCATCGCCGAGCAGCACGCGGCCGTCTCGGCGGCCGGACTGGCGACGGGGGGTCTGCACCCCGTAGTCGCCGTCTACGCGACCTTCCTCAACCGCGCCTTCGACCAGGTCCTGATGGACGTCGCGCTGCACAAGTGCGGCGTGACCTTCGTCCTGGACCGGGCCGGCGTCACCGGCGTCGACGGGGCCTCGCACAACGGCATGTGGGACATGTCGGTGCTGCAAGTCGTCCCCGGCCTGCGGATCGCGGCGCCGCGCGACGCGGACCAGCTCCGCGCCGAGCTGCGCGAGGCCGTTGAGGTCGAGGACGCGCCGACCGTCATCCGCTACCCCAAGGAGTCCGTGGGCGCGCCGATCCCGGCGCTGGCCCGGGTCGGGGGCATGGACGTGCTGCACCGGCCGGGCGGCGGCGAGCGCGGGGGCGAGGACGTGCTGCTGGTCGCGGTCGGCACCATGGCCCCGGTCTGTCTGGAGGCGGCGGCTCTGCTCGCCGCGCGCGGCATCGGCTGCACGGTCGTCGACCCGCGCTGGGTCAAGCCGGTCGACGCGGCGCTGCCCGAACTGGCCGTGCGCCACAGGGCCGTGGCCGTCGTCGAGGACAACAGCCGCAACGGCGGCGTTGGTTCCGCCGTCGCGCAGGCGCTGCGCGACGCCGAGGTGGATCTGCCGGTACGCACCTTCGGCATCCCCGAACAGTTCCTGGCGCACGGCAAACGGGCCGAGGTCCTCGCCGACCTCGGGCTCACCCCGGTCGAGATCGCCGGACGGATCGGTGCGGCGATGGCCCGGATCGAGGTGCTGAGCGGCGGTACGGCGGACGTCTTGTCACCGACCGTCGTAGCGGCGCTCGCGGAGCCGGGCCGGACGGAGCCGGGCCGTGCCGAGCCCGGCCGCGCGGCCCCGGCGGGCGGCGACCCGTCCGGCGGCGAGGCGGCCCGTAGCGAGAAGGAAGCACCCCTTGCCAGTAAGGAGAGCGGCGGATGACGACCGCTGAGCCGAAGAAGGGCTTCGATCTCGGGCAGTTGCTGGCCGAGCGCGGCGCGGAACGCTATGTGCTGCACGCCCGCCACCTCAACCACCAGCTGCCCCGGATGCTGCACACCCTCGGCTTCGACAAGGTCTACGAGCGGGCCGAGGGCGCCTACTTCTGGGACGAGGACGGGCAGGACTACCTCGACATGCTCGCCGGGTTCGGCGTGATGGGCCTGGGCCGGCACCACCCGGTGGTCCGCAAGGCGCTGCACGACGTGCTCGACGCCTCGCTCGCCGACCTGACCCGGTTCGACTGCCAGCCGCTGCCCGGACTGCTCGCGGAGAAGCTGCTGGGGTACGCCCCGCACCTGGACCGGGTGTTCTTCGGCAGCAGCGGTACGGAAGCGGTCGAGACAGCGCTCAAGTTCGCCCGCTACGCCACCGGCAAACCGCGCGTCGTCTACTGCTCGCACGCCTTCCACGGCCTGACCACCGGCGCGCTGTCGGTCAACGGGGAGGACGGCTTCCGGGACGGATTCGCCCCGCTGCTGCCCGACACCGCGATCGGACTCGGTGATCTGGCGTCGCTGGAGCGCGAGTTGAAGCGCGGGGACGTAGCGGGCTTCATCGTGGAGCCGATCCAGGGCAAGGGCGTGCACGCGACGCCGCCCGGATTCCTGCGCGCCGCCCAGGAGTTGCTGCACCGGCACAAGGCGCTGCTGATCGTGGACGAGGTGCAGACCGGGATCGGCCGCACCGGCGACTTCTTCGCGTACCAGCACGAGAAGGACGTCGAACCGGACCTGGTGTGCGTCGCCAAGGCGCTGTCCGGCGGCTACGTCCCGGTGGGCGCGACCCTCGGCAAGGACTGGATCTTCAAGAAGGTCTACTCCTCGATGGACCGGGTGCTGGTCCACTCGGCGAGCTTCGGCTCCAACGCGCAGGCGATGGCCGCCGGGCTCGCGACGCTCGCCGTCATGGACGACGAGCACCTCGTCGCGAACGCCCGGCGCACCGGCGACATGCTGCGCACCCGGCTGGCCGAACTGGTCGACCGTTACGAGCTGTTGGCCGAGGTGCGCGGCCGGGGGCTGATGATCGGCATCGAGTTCGGCAAGCCGAAGTCGCTGAGGCTGCGCAGCCGCTGGACGATGCTGCAGGCGGCCAGGAAGGGGCTGTTCGCGCAGATGGTGGTGGTGCCGCTGTTGCAGCGGCACCACATCCTCACCCAGGTGTCGGGGGACCATCTGGAGGTCATCAAGCTGATCCCGCCGCTCACCATCGGCGAGCGGGAGGTGGACCGCTTCGTCGAGGCGTTCACCGCCGTCATGGACGACGCCCACGCGGGCGGCGGCCTGATGTGGGAGTTCGGCCGCACGCTGGTGAAACAGGCGGTCGCCAACCGCTGACTGCCGGACGCCGTGCCGCCGGCCGTCCCCCGGGACAGCCGGCGCGCGGGTCGGGCGCGCGGGTCAGTCGTCGAGCAGGTTCGCGCGCAGCCGCTCGCGCAGCTCGGGGGTGATCGACAGGCCGTCCTCCAGGTAGCGGTCGACGGTGCCCCAGGTCCGCGTGATGGTGTCGTACGCCGCCGCGAGGTACGACGGGCGGGCGTCGAAGAGCGGGCTGAGCAGTTCCATGACCTCGGGGGACATGCCGACCGCGGAGTTGTCGCTGCGGCGCACCTTGTAGCGGCGGTGGGCGGCGTTGCTCTCCAAGTAGTCGGCCTCGATCGCCTCCCGCTCGACGCCCAGCGCCAGCAGCGTCACGGCGATGGACAGGCCCGCGCGGTCCTTGCCCGCGGCGCAGTGCATCAGCGCGGGCACGCTGTCCTCGGCGAGGGCGTGCAGCACCTGGCTGTGCTCGGCGGTCCTGGTCGAGATGATGGACCGGTAGGAGGCTGCCATCCGGTTGGCGGCCTGGCCGTCCGCGAGGGCGCCCCGCAACTGGTCGAGGTTGCCGTCGCGCACCATCACCCAGAATTCGGCGCCGTCCGCCGGGTCGGTCAGCGGGAGGTTCACGTTCCGCACGCCGGCCAGCGTGACGTCGGGGCCCTCCAGCTTGATGTCCGCGCCGTTGCGGAAATCGAAGATCGTGTGCAGCCCGAGGCCGTCGAGGAACGCCGTGTCCGCCTCGGTCGCGTGCGCCAGGTGCCCGCTGCGGAACAGCCGGCCCTGCCGTACCCGGCGTCCGTCCGTGGTCGTCAGCCCGCCCACGTCACGGAAGTTGCGCACTTGTGCGAGCTCGGGCTCGACGGCGCCGGTCGGGTTCGGCGGGACCTGCGGCGTCTGCGTCACAAGCACTCCTCGGGGTCGGCCACCGGCGCTGTTCGCCGAGGTGGCTGGATTCTCCCGACCCTACGACACGGGTTCCGGCCGGTCGCCGGGCCGGTCGGAACCGCGCCGGGCAGGCTGGAACCATGGATTCCGCGTATTCCGACTTTGCCGAATCATGGCCGGTGGAATTAATCACCACCTGTCAAGCCCTGGTTACGGTGGCGTAGACCACGCCCAGGGGGGAAACATGGGCCGACGTGGCAGACGATTCGAAAACATTCAAGAAGGGCGCCGCGGGCGCCATCGGGTCGTACGCAGCCGTCGGGGACAGTTTCACCGAGGGCGTCGGCGATCCAGGGCCCGACGGAGCGCTGATCGGCTGGGCGGACCGGCTGGCCGTGCTGCTCTCCGACCGGCGGCCCGAGCACGATTTCCGCTACGCCAATCTCGCCGTCCGGGGCCGGCTGCTCGATCAGATCGTGGCCGAACAGGTGCCCCGCGCCAAGGAACTCGGACCCGATCTGGTCACGTTCTGCGTGGGCGGCAACGACATCCTGCGGCCCGGCAGCGACCCCGACGATGTCGCCGAGCGCTTCGAGGCGGCCGTCGCCGACCTCAGCGGCAGCATCGGCACCATATTGGTGTGCACCGGCTTCGACACCCGCGACGTCCCGGTGCTCCGGCACCTGCGCGGCAGGATCGCGACCTACAGCGCGCATGTACGGGCCATCGCGGACCGGTACGACTGCCCGGTGCTCGACCTCTGGTCGCTGCGCTCGGTGCGGGACCGCAGGGCGTGGGACGACGACCGGCTGCATCTGTCCGCCGACGGTCACACCCGGGTCGCGCTGCGGGCCGGCCAGGTCCTGGGACTCGACGTACCGGCCGACCCCGAACAGCCGTGGCCCACCGAGGCGCAACGCCTTCCGGCGGAGGTGCGCCGGGACAATGTGCACTGGGCGCGGGAGCATCTCGTGCCGTGGATCGGACGGCGGCTGCGCGGCGAGTCCTCGGGCGACCACGTGGAGCCCAAGCGGCCGGACCTGCTGCCGCTGTAGCGGAACGCGGAAGACGCAACGCGGAAGACGCAACGCGGAATACCGAACGCGGTCGTACGGGGCGGTCGGGCCCGTACGAGGTCAGCCGCGCGGGGTCACAGCGTGCCTGGACCGCAGCGGGGCGCAGACGGAGGACAGATCCGCCCACACGACCCGGCCTCTGCCGCTCTTGTCGGGGCGGACCCCCCAGGTGTCGGACAGCGCGCCGACCAGCAACAGCCCGCGACCGCCCTCCTGGTCGGCGTCGCTCACCTGCTCGCGAGGCTCCAGCGTGCCGCAGCCCTGGTCGGCCACTTCCACCCGCAACAGGTCCCCGTTGAACCGCAGTTCGCAGCCGATCTTCTCGCTGTCTGTGTGCCGTAAGGCGTTGGTGAACAGCTCGGAGACGACCAGTCCGGCGTCGTCACGGACCTCTTCGGCTATGCCCCATTCCCTTAACTGGCTGAGGACGCGCCTTCGTGCTTCGGCGACGGATGCGCTGAGCGCGGGCAGGTGGAACGCGTCATGGGAGGGGGCCACCCCGCCACTATGCTCGCCGTTGGTGACGTACGGCAAGGTCCAGTCTGTAAATTACAGAATCGTAAGGACAGTCTGTTCGGTCAGCTGACCACATGACACACTGCGAACCCGGTAAGGCAGTTGGAGGGACCAGTGGTGACAGACGCACGGTCGGGCGGTGCCCCGACTGTCCTGCGGGTCGTGCTCGGCAAACGGCTGCAAGAGCTGCGCGAGAAGGCCGGACTCTCCTACGAGCAGGCCGGCCGGGCTCTCGACGTCACCCATGCGACGATCCGCCGCATGGAGAAGGCCGAGGTCGGCCTCAAGATCCCGTACGTCGAGAAGCTGCTCCAGACCTACGGGGTCGCCGACCTCACGGAGGTCGACGGCTTCCTCGCGCTGGCGCGCGAAGCGAACCAGCCCGGCTGGTGGCACCGCTTCAGGGACGTGCTCCCCGAGTGGTTCAGCGTCTTCGTCAGCCTGGAGGGCGAGGCCAACCTCGTCCGCGCCTACGAACCGCACTACGTCCCCGGCCTGTTGCAGACCGACGACTACGCCCGCGCGGTGCTGCGCGCCGGAATGCCGCACGCCACCGAAACCGACCTCGAACGCGGGGTCGCGCTGCGCACCGAGCGGCAGTCCCTGCTCACCCGGGAGAACGCGCCGCTGCTGTGGGTGGTGATGGACGAGACCGTGCTGCGCCGTCCCATCGGCGGCCGGGCCGTCATGCGCGCGCAGATCTCCCGGCTGATCGAGGCCACCTCGATGCCCAACGTCCGGCTGCAGATCATGCCGTTCGCCGCGGGTCCGCATCCGGCGATGTACGGGCCCTTCCACATCTTCCGGTTCCCGATCAAGGAACTGCCCGACATCGCGTACACGGAGAGCCTCATCGGCGCCGCCTACTTCGACCAGCGCAACGACGTCTCGGCCTTTCTGGAGGCTCTTGACCGGATGTGCGCGCAGGCCGCGCCGGCACTGAGGACCGAGGCCATCCTCGGTGGTATTCGCAAGGAGATCTGAATCATGGGTGGCATTTACAACGGCATGCCCGCCAAAGAGCTCGGCACGGAAGGCTGGCGCAAGCCGTGGAGCGGCGGCAACGGGGGAAGTTGCGTCGAGGCCATGAAGCTGGGCGACGGCCGGGTGGCGCTGCGCCAGTCCACCGACCCGGACGGCCCCGCCCTCATCTACACGCCGCACGAGATCGAAACGTTCATCGAGGGCGCGAAAGCCGGCGACGCCGACTTCCTGCTCGCCTGACCGGAGCGGACCACCGAGTCCGACCCGGCTCCGGCAGCGGCGCGCGACCCGACCCCATACCCCTACCGAAATACCCCTACCGAATGGAGCATGGCGTGACCGACCAGGGCTTCTCCGCCGACCAGATAGACACCAGCAAGCCGCACCCGGCCCGGATGTACGACTACTTCCTCGGCGGCCGGGACAACTACGAGGTGGACCGGACAGCGGCCGAGTACGTCGTCGAAGCCCACCCCGAGGTGCGCCCGAGCGCCCGGGCCAACCGTGACTTCCTGCACCGGGCGGTGCGGGCCGTCGTGAGCGCGGGCATCCGGCAGATCATCGACATCGGGACGGGCATCCCCACCTCGCCCAACACGCACGAGGTCGCGCGGGAGGTCGCTCCGGACGTCCGGGTCGCCTACGTCGACAACGATCCGATCGTGGCGACGCACGCGGGCGCCCGGCTGACGAACACGGCGAACACCGGCTTCGTGCTGGCGGACGTCCGGGAGCCGAAGGCGATCCTCGACGACCCCGTCGTCCGGGAGCTGATCGATTTCGATCAGCCGGTGGGCCTGATCCTCGGCGCGGTCCTGCACTTCATCAAGGATGAGGAGAACCCGGCGGCCATCGTCGCCACCCTGGCCGAGGGCCTGCCCGCCGGCAGCCATCTCGTACTCACCCACGCCACCGGCGAGCCGCACACCGGCGGTGTGCATGACCGAGCGGCCCAGACCGACGTGGAGCGGGTCTACAAGAACGCCACGGCCAGCCTGTCGCTGCGCTCCCGCGCCGAGGTCCAGCCGTTCTTCGCAGGCTTCGAACTCCTGGAGCCCGGGCTGCTCCGGGTACCGCTGTGGCGGCCGGACGGTCGGCTGCCGAGCGACGACGAGCTGAACAAGACGATCTTCTACGGCGGGGTGGGCCGCAAGGTCTGACCGCTGGAACGCGGCGGACGGCGTCGGGGGGCGGGACGAGCCGTATGGGGGTGGGCGGAGGCCGGGAAAGGGCCTACGGGGGCCGTCCCCGCGCTCGTACGGGCCCCGAGCTCGTACGACCCCGGCAGCCCGTATGACCCCGGCAGCCCGTACCAGCCAGGCAGTCCGTCCCGCCTCCGGCATAAAGTCGACCAGGTGAGTGAGGAGCTGTTTCCGCGACCCGTGGCCGAGATCGCGCCCGGCGCGGTCCATCTGCCCGGCCGGCTCGACCTGGACGCGCAGCGCCGGCTGCTCGACGCGTGCCGCGCGTGGGCCCGGCCGCCCGCCGGGCTGCGCACGGTGCGGATGCCGAGCGGCGGGGAGATGTCGGTGCGATCGGTGGGGCTCGGCCGGCACTGGTTCCCGTACGGCTACGCCCGGACGGTGGTGGACGGGGACGGCGCGCCCGTGAAGCCGTTTCCCGACTGGCTGGGCGAGCTCGCGGCGCAATCCGTCGAGGCGGCCTTCGGCGAGCCCGGTCCGGCCGCTCCGTACGACATCGCGCTGATCAACTTCTACGCCGGCGGGGCCAGGATGGGCCAGCACCGAGACAGCGACGAGCGCTCCGAGGCCCCCGTCGTCTCCTTCAGCCTGGGTGACAGCTGCGTCTTCCGGTTCGGCAACACCGAGACCCGGGGCCGGCCCTGGACGGACGTCGAACTGCGCAGCGGCGACCTCTTCGTGTTCGGCGGGCCCTCCCGGCTCGCGTACCACGGGGTGCCCCGCACGTTGCCGGGCACCGCGCCGCCCGCTCTCGGGCTGACCGGGCGGCTCAACATCACCCTGCGGGTCAGCGGGCTCGCGGACTGATCGCGGGCCGGCCGCCGGAGCGGCTCGGGGGCGGGACCGGCCGGACGCCGGGCTCCGCCGCTCCGACCTGCGCCGTCGCCCGGCGGAGGGGCTGAAACACCCCTGTCCCCGGGGCGTGAAAGTCACGGCCGCACATAATGGATGTACCGGAGCGCGCGCCGTCTGCCGCACGCTCCCACCGTCGTCACCCTGGAGGTGCCGTGACCGGCTCGACCCCTCGACGCTCCCGGCTGCTCTCGCTGCGCCCCGCCGCCTTCGGCGCCGACCCCGCGGGTGCGCGGCTGGAGCGCATCAGGCGTTCCCCCAACTACGTCGACGGGCAGTTCCGCAACTCCGCGCCCACCGGCCAGATGCTGCCCGGCGCCGGCAAGGCGATGCTGCGTGCGACTCTCTGCCGGGCCGACTGGGCCCGCAGGTCGCCGAACGGGGACATCCCCGTGCACCGGCCGACCGACGCGGACTGGGGCCGGCCGCCCGATTCCGGGCTGCGGCTGACCTGGATGGGGCACTCCAGCGTGCTCGCCGAGATCGACGGGCGCCGGGTGCTGTTCGACCCGGTGTGGGGGCGGCGCTGTTCGCCCTTCACCTTCGTCGGGCCCCGGCGGCTGCACCCCGCGCCGCTGCCGCTCACGGAGCTCGCGCGGGTGGACGCGGTCGTGATCTCGCACGACCACTACGACCACCTCGACATGCCCTCGATCAAGGCGCTGGCCGACACCGGCACCGTCTTCGTCGTCCCGCTGGGCGTCGGCGCGAACCTGGAGCACTGGGGCGTGCCCGCGGACCGTGTCACCGAGCTGGACTGGAACGAGTCGACCCAGGTGGCCGGGCTGACGCTCACCGCCACCCCGGCCCGGCACTTCTGCGGGCGCGGGCTGCGCGGCGGTCAGCTCACCCTGTGGGCCTCCTGGGTGGTGACCGGGCCCGAGCACCGGATCTTCCACAGCGGCGACACCGGCTATTTCGCGGGGTTCGCCGAGATCGGCGCGGAGCACGGTCCGTTCGACGCCACGATGATCCAGATCGGCGCGTACAGCGATTTCTGGCCGGACATCCACATGACCCCGGAGGAAGGGCTGCGCACGCACGCCGATCTGTCCGGCGGCGCCCCGGCCGGCACGATGCTGCCGATCCACTGGGGCACCTTCAACCTGGCGCCGCACCCGTGGGCGGAGCCCGCCGAGCGTACGGTCGCGGCGGCGCTGGCGGCCGGCGCGAAGGTCGCGGTTCCCCGGCCGGGGAAGCCGTTCGAGCCCGCGGCCGAGATCCCGCTCGACCCGTGGTGGCGCGCGCTGGCGGCGGAGCCCGCGCGGGGCCGGCCGAGCGGCCTCGCCACGCCGGGCGCGGCGGGCGCGCCTGCGACCGCGACGACGACGCCGGTCGCGGCGTCGGACCGGGCATCCGACCCGGCGCTGGTCGAGGGGCCCGGTGCGGGGGCCGACGTCACGCCCGATGCCGGGCCCGACGCGGGGCTCGTGACACCGGCAGGACCGGCGGAGCCGGAGCCCGGCGCGCCCGCGGAGCCCGCGTCCGAGACCTCGGTACGCGGCTGACGGCGACGCCGATTCTCCCGGCGGACCGGCTCCTTCCGTCGAAACCCTTGTGGCAGACATGACAGGGACGCTTCAATGGTTAGGAAAGGTTCCTAACCGTGCCGCCCCCTTGGCGCGGTCGGCCCCCACAGTCGGCAGACATTGGAGCTTCACATGCACCTGCGCCCCTCGGGGAACTCTCCTCGGCACGCCGCCCGCCGCTCCACCCGGATCGCCATCGCGGCCGTGGCCGTGGCGGTCCCCGCCGCCCTGGTCTTCGCGGGCATCGGCCAGGCGTCCGACCAGAAGCCGTCGGCCGGCCAGTCGGCAGCCGCCCCGCACGCCGCGAAGCCGGCGGCGGAGGGCGACCTCAACGACCCGCACACCAAGGACATCGCCATGCAGCTGGTGTCCAGCGCGGAGAACTCCTCCCTCGACTGGAAAGCCCAGTTCAAGTACATCGAGGACATAGACGACGGCCGCGGATACACCGCCGGCATCGTCGGCTTCTGTTCCGGCACGGGCGACATGCTCGACCTGGTGGAGTACTACACCGCTCAGAAGCCCGGCAACGCCCTCGCCAAGTACCTCCCGGCCCTGCGCAAGGTCGACGGCACCGACTCGCACGAAGGCCTCGACCCGGGCTTCACCGGAGCCTGGAAGACCGCCGCCGCCGACCGCGTCTTCCAGCAGGCCCAGGAGCACGAGCGGGACCGCGTCTACTTCGGCCCGTCCGTGAAGCGCGCCAAGGACGACGGGCTGGGCGCGCTCGGCCAGTTCGCCTACTACGACGCCATCGTCATGCACGGCCCCGGCGACAGCCCGGTCAGCTTCGGCGGCATCCGCGCGACCGCCCTGGCCAAGGCGAAGACCCCGGCGCAGGGTGGCAATGAGAGGACCTACCTCAACGCGTTCCTCGACGCCCGCAAGGCCGCCATGCTCACCGAGGAGGCGCACAGCGACACCAGCAGGGTCGACACCGCGCAGCGGGTGTTCCTGCGAAACCGGAACTTCGCGCTCAAGCCCCCGCTGACCTGGAAGATGTACGGCGAGAGCTTCACGATCAGCAACTAGGCCAGGCCAGGGGCGAGTGCCCCTGGCTCACGGGTCCGGTGGCGTCAGCGGCACGGTCACCCGCTGCCGCCACCTCGTCTCCAGGACCGAGCGTGCGGAAGTCGAAGCCGAACGTCGCCGGAGCGGCCCGCAGCATGTGCTGCGGCAGCACGCCGGGACCGCAGGACTGGCTGCCGATGCCCTGTTGAGCGTGGTCCAGCTGGATCCACAGGGTGGGCCCGGCCACCAGGTCGGTGGTGTGCGCCGCCGCGCTGAGCTGCTCGCCCGACCAGCGTCGGGCGGAGAACCAGAACGGCTCCGGCGCGCCCGCGATGTGCAGCCCCGTGCCGTCCTCGCGCCGCAGCCGCGCCCACCGTACGTCCGGCCGCGCCCCGTTCTCCTGCGGACGGACGTACGGGGTCTGCAGCGCGGCGACCGGCATCGCGTAGCGGCCGACGCGGGACGCGGAACGGGTGTCCGGGTACGCCTCGCCGGGGCCGCCGCCGAACCACTCGGCGCTGTCCAGGCTCGCGCACGCGCCCATCCGTACGCCGAGCCGGGGCAGCGGCACCCGCCAGTCGCCCTCCGGCTCGACGTCCACCGTCAGCCGCAGCCGGTCGCCGTCCGACGTCCAGTGGTAGACCGTGCGCAGCGCCAGGTCGCCGGCGGCGGGGGCGACGCGGGTCGTGACCGTCAGCGCGAGGTCGGACACCGCGATCTCCGCGAGCCGGTGCCGCATCCGGTCCAGCCCGAGCCGCCGCCAGTGGGTGGCCAAGCGGGTGTCCGGCCGCCAGGGCGCGCCCTCGTCGTTGTCGGTCGGTGCGCGCCAGACGTCGAGCCGGGGGCCGGTCAGCTGGAAACCGTCGAGGTACTTGAGTTCGCCGCTCGCCGCGTCGAAGGTGCCGGGGCCGAGCACGATGACACCGCCCTCGCCCGCGCGGGGCGTACGGGCGGAGACGGGGGCGCGCGAGGCGCGGGCCGCGCCGGCGGAATCCGCGTCCGCGCCCGGAGCGTTCGCGCCGCCCGGAGCGTTCGCACCGCTCGGAGCGCTCCCGCCGCCCGGAGCCGCGGGCCACTGCCCCCAGGCCACCTCGTGCCCGGCCGCCGCCCACGCCGTGTCCCGCTCCAGCACGGCCCGCACCAGCCAGAAGGCCTCCTCGGTCGCGGTGCGCCGCGCGGCGGCCGGGCCGGGGTCGGGCAGCTTCAGCTCGGCCGTCGCCCCTGCGGCCAGCGGCGGTACGTGCAGCACGCCGCCCGCGACGGCCGTGCCTTCCACCTCGTAGGACCAGACGAAGCGCAGCGCGGAGAGGTCGGCGAAGTCGTGCGCGTTGCGGACGCGGATCGTGCCGGCCGCCACGTCGCCCTCGATCCGGACCGGCTCGATGACCTTCTTGTACTCGATCAGGCCGGGGGAGGGGGCGCGGTCGGGGAAGACCAGCCCGTCGCAGACGAAGTTGCCGTCGTGCAGTTCCTCGCCGAAATCCCCGCCGTACGCGAAGTAAGGCCGCCCGTCGGCGGTCCGGCGCGCGATGCCGTGGTCGATCCACTCCCATACGAAGCCGCCCTGGCAGCGCTCGTACGTCTCGAAGACCCGCTGGTACTCGGCCAGTCCGCCGGGACCGTTGCCCATCGCGTGCGCGTACTCGCAGAGGATGAACGGCAGGCCGCGGCGCTTGGCGTCCGCCTCCGGCCCTGGCAGCGGCGGTTCGGCGCGCCGGCCGATCAGCTCGGCTTCCGCGTGGTCGGCGTACATCCGCGAGTAGACGTCCGTGTCGGCGCAGCTCGGGTCGCCCTCGTAGTGCAGCGGGCGGTCCGGGTCGCGCTCGCGCATCCAGTCGGCCATGGCGCTCAGCCCGCGCCCGGTGCCGCACTCGTTGCCCAGCGACCACATGATGACGGCGGGGTGGTTCTTGTCCCGTTCGACCATCCGGGCCGCGCGGTCGAGCAGCGCCGGGGTCCAGCGGTCGTCGTCGACCGGGTTGCCCCGCCAGCCGACCTCGGCGAAGCCGTGCGTCTCCAGGTCGCATTCGTCGACGACCCACAGGCCCAGCTCGTCGCACAGGTCGAGGAAGGCGGGGTGCGGCGGGTAGTGGCTGGTGCGCACCGCGTTGATGTTGTGGCGCTTCATCAGCAGCAGGTCGCGGCGCATCGTCGCGGTGTCCACCGCCCGGCCGTGCTCGGGGTGGAACTCGTGGCGGTTGACGCCGCGGAAGAGGACGCGCCTGCCGTTGACCGTGAGGAGGCCGCCTCGCACCGCCACCGTACGGAAGCCGACGCGCAGCGGCACCCGCTCGCCCGCGGTGACCAGTTCGAGGTCGTAGAGCCTCGGCGACTCGGCCGTCCACGGCTCGACGGGCAGCGTCACCGATTCGCCGGTCGCGGCTTCGATGCCCAGCTCGGGAACGCTCACCCGGCCGCCCGGCTCGCAGTCCACCCGCAGGGTGCCCCGCCCGCTGCGGTGGTCGTACGAGGCGTGCGTGAAGAAGTCCCGCACCGCGCCCTCGGGGCGGTGCAGCAGCGTCACCGCGCGGAAGATGCCGGGCAGCCACCACTGGTCCTGGTCCTCCAGGTAGCTCCCGGCCGACCACTGGTGGACCCGGACGGCCAGCACATTGCCGCGCGGGCGCAGCAGCGCGCCGACCCCGAACTCGTGCGGCAGCCTGCTGCCCTGGAAGGTTCCCAGCTCCCGGCCGTTGAGCCAGACCCGGGCGCAGGACTCCACACCGTCGAAGCGCAGTACCGACTCCCCGGCCGCGGGCCAGGCCGCGGGCAGGTCGAAGACGCGGCGGTGGTCGCCGGTCGGGTTCTCGGTCGGCACGCGCGGCGGATCGACCGGGAAGGGGTAGCGGACGTTCGTATAGGCGGGCGCGCCGTGCCCGCGCAGCGACCAGTGCGCGGGCACCGGCAGCTCGTCCCAGGTGCCGGCGTCGAAGTCGGGCCGGGCGAAGGAGTCGTCCTCGGCCGCGGCGGTCGGTGACAGCCGGAAGCGCCACATCCCGTCCAGGCCCAGCCGCCGGGCGTCGGACGCCGGGTACCAGGCGCGGGGCGGCAGGGTGCCGCTCCCCGGTGAGACGTCCTCGTAGTAGGGGACCGGCGTCTTCGCGGAGTGACTCATCGTTCTCCTCAGGCAGCGCTCAACGGGGGCGTTCCACAGAGTGCACGCGCCAACGCTGCGGGAAGGAGGACGCCGGGGCAAGGGCCGGGAGCGGTGTGGCGCGGGCTCTGTTCACTCGACCCGCCCGTGCAGCACGAGCGCCCAGGCCAGGCAGCCGAGCCCGGCCGTGCACAGCAGCGTGCGGACGTGGTTCCAGCGCACCCACGCGGCCTCGAAGTGCTCGCGCACCGCCGCGAGGTCCGAGATGGCGTCCGGCTTCCCGGCCGCGTCCAGCGTGTTGTTGAGCGGCACATTGACGGCCATCGTGATGACCAGGGCCGCCCCGTACAGCACCACCGCCGCCGCGATCCACGGCAGCGCGGACCGCTGTCCCTGGCTGAGGTGCAGGACTCCGGCCAGGACGGTGAACACCAGCGCGCCGCCGAAGGCGACGGCGAACCAGCCGTTGAGGATTCTCACGTTGATCCACTGCATCGCGCCGACGAAGGTCCGGTCGTCGGTCCGGCCCAGACCGGGCATGACCGCGCACGAGAAGGCGAAGAAAAGCCCCGCCATCAGACCCATGACCAGCGTCGAGACGATCAGCGCGACGGTGCGCGACGCTTCCAGGAACTGCGAGTTGTCGGACATGGCCCCAGTCAATCCGGGACCGGGCGAAGGGGCCATGGGTGAGAGGCGCGTGTTCATGGGCGAGGAACTGTGCGGGGTCATGCACCTGGGCGTGCGCACCTGGGGCGAGAGCGCGGACGGCACGGCGACGATCATCAGCGGCACCTACCGGATGGACGGCGAGGTCAGCCGGCGGCTGCTGGACGCGCTGCCGCCGCTGCTGGTCATCCGGGACGACACCTGGGACTGCCCGCTGGTCGCGCTGCTGGACGACGAGATCGCCAAGGACGAGCCCGGCCAGGAGGTCTTCCTCGACCGGCTGCTCGATCTGCTGCTGGTCGCCGCGCTGCGCGCCTGGTTCTCCCGCCCGGACGCCGAAGCCCCGGCCTGGTACCGGGCGCACGGCGACCCGGTGGTCGGCCGGGTCCTGCGGATGATCCACGACGACCCGGCCCGCCCCTGGACGGTGGCCGCCCTCGCCGCCGCGACCGGCGTCTCCCGCGCGGCCCTGGCCCGTCGCTTCGCCGCGCTGGTCGGCGAGCCGCCCATGACGTACCTCACCGGCTGGCGGCCGGCGCTCGCCGCCGACCTGCCGCGCCGGCAGGACGCGACCGTCGGCGCGGTCGCGCGGCAGGTCGGCTACGGCAGCGCTTTCGCGCTGAGCGCGGCCTTCAAACGGGTACGCGGAGTCAGCCCGCAGCAGCACCGGGCGGGCGCGCCGGAGGGCGCGGAGAGTCGGGCCCAGGGGGCCGACGCGTGACGGCAGGCCACCTGCCCGGCGCCGCTACGCCCGCAGCACCTGCCCGTCGGCGAGCCGGATGACGACCTGCCCATCCTCGCTCCGGTCGGTGCCATCGCCATTGCCCGCGCTATCGCCCGAGACCTCGACGCTGATCGCCTCGCGCAGCGCCCGCGGGTCAACCGTGCCGCGGGCGAGCGCGATCAGCGTGACGTGGACGGTCCGGCCGCCCGGGTGGTCGGGCAGCGTGACGTAGGGCGTCGCCGAGTGCGGACCGAACGCGTTGGCCCGGAGGTCGCGCGAGACCGCCGGGGTCCGCTCGGACCAGCCGTGCAGCGCGACGACCGCGCTGGTCAGGCCGCCCGCCGTACGAGCCAGCGCCCAGCCAGGACCCGTCTGGGCGTACGGGCGGTCGGCGGCGGCGACCGGGTAGCCGCCCTCGCGGACCGTCACGCCGGCCGGGGCGGCGACGCGGTGCACGCGGAACTCCCAGGGGCCGTGGAGCAGCGAGGTGGTCTCGATGCGGTGTTCGGTGTCCGCGCCGGGGAGTCGCGCCGCGTGCCAGGAGGAGGCGGTGCGGCCCGAGCAGCCGAGGGGGTGGATGCGTCGGCGGCGGGAGGGCGCGCCGTCCGGCGCCAGCAGGGCGATGTGGTTGTCGACCGCGCGGGACCACGCGTGCGGGGCGGACTCGGGGGCGGTCGCGGTGGAGTAGGCCAGCTTGGCGTAGTGCGGGTCGTCGGTGGCTTCGTCCGGCCCGTCGGACGGGTTCCCGTCGCCGGCCCCGCCGGCCCCGCCGGCCCCGCCGGCCCCGCCGGTCGCGCCGGTCGCGCCGGTCGCGCCGGTCCCGCCGGTCCCGCCGGGGACGTACGGGTTGTGGTCGCTGCCGTGGTTGAGCAGCCGCACGATGCCGTCGTGCCGGGTGCCGTGCAGCAGCCAGCCGGGAGCGGGCAGAGCGGTGTACTGGTCGGACTCCTCGACGGGCAGCGGGAGTTCGGTCGCGGTCCATACCGGGTGCCCGGCCGGCAGCAGCAGGCCGAGGAAGCCCTTGCTCGCCCAGTACGGGGAGGCCGGGCCGGAGTACGGCTGGGTGGCGGGTAGGAACGGCTCGTACCAGCCGAGGCTGAGCAGGCCGCGTTCGTCGGGCACGCCGCGCTCCGCGAAGTGGCGCAGCGCCCCGGAGGCGAGCCGGCGGGTGAGGCCGGGGTCGAGCGGGGTGCAGTCGGCGAGCGCGCCCATCCAGACCGGGGCGACGGAGGCGAAGCGGTAGGTGAGCGAGCGGCCCTGGTGGACGGGCGCGCCGTCAGCGCCGAAGAAGTGCGGGTAGGGGGCGAGGAATCGGGCCAGCCGCTCCCGGTAGACCGCGCCCCGGCCGCCGTCGTCCGCGCCCGCCATCCGTGACCACAGCAGCGGGTAGAGGTGCATCGCCCAGCCGATGTAGTAGTCGAAGTTCCTGCCGTCGCCGTCGGTGTACCAGCCGTCGCCGACGTACCAGTCCTCGATCCGGTCCAGCCCGCCGTCGATGTCGGACCGGGAGTGCGGAGCGCCGACCGAGGCGAGGAACTGTTCCGAAACCACCTGGAAAAGCCGCCAGTTGTTGTCCCAGGTCCGGCAGCCGATGAAGCCCGAGAGCCAGTCGACCACCCGCTGTTGAACGCGCTCGTCCAGCTTGTCCCAGATCCACGGTCGGGTCTCGTGCAGCCCGATCGCGATCGAGGCGGCTTCGACCATCTGCTGTGAACTGTCGGTGAGTTGGGGCCATGCCTCGCCGCTCGTACGGTCCGTTCCGGCGGCGAGCCCGGCCGCGTACCGCTCGATCAGCGCCGGGTCCGCGTCCCCGCCCGCTCCCGCGATGCGAAAGGCGGCGAGCAGGAACGAACGGGCGTAGCCCTCCAGGCCGTCGGACACGACCCCCGAGCAACTCGCCCGCCCCGGCAGCCGGTACTGCGCGAACCCGGGCGTGGCGTACGGCGTGAGCGCGTCCAGCATCCGGTCGGCGACTGCCTCCCAGTGCGCGCGGGTCCAGCCGGTGCGGGGCGATCGGACGCGGTCGGCCGACGGGAGGCGGAGGTGCGGTGCGGGCATGGTGCGGGCGGTCCGATCTCTTCGCGGCGGGCGGGGGAACCGAGGGGAACGGGACCGGAGGGACGTGGCTCAGGGGCGTACTTCCAGGACGTCGACGGCCAGTTCGGCGACGACGGCCTCATCGACCTCGACGCCGAGACCGGGAGAGTCGGGCACGTACGCGATGCCGTTCTCGACCCGTACGGTCGGGCCCGCGTACGGCGACTCGATGAACTGACGGCCATTCAGGTCCACCGGAGTGTCGATTCCGTAGGCCGCGAACAGGTGCAGCGAGGCGGCCAGCCCCACGTCCGAGTCGGTGAGGCCGGACCCCATGAGCCGCACCCCGCTGTCCTCGGCCAGCGCGCACAGCCGCCGGGACAGCGTCAGCCCGCCGCCGCGCTGCACCTTGGCGACCGCGACGTCCACCGCGTCCAGCCGGATGAAAGTCGCCAGATCGCTGGGGTGGCACAGGCTCTCGTCGAGCGCGACCGGGATCGGGCTGCCGTCCCGCAGCCGGCGCAGCCCGGCGATGTCGTCGGCGGGCAGCGGCTGCCCGAACGCGGTGACCCCGAGCCCTTCCAGCCGCCGGGCCATGCGCAGGGCGGCGGGCACCGTGTACGCCTGGTTGGCGTCGACCCACAGCGGAGCGTCGGGGGCGTTGTCGCGCACCGCGGTGACGGCGGCGGCGTCCGTCTCCTCGTCGTGCAGACCGATCTTGACCTTGAAGGCCCGGTAGCCCGCCGCGCGCCCCTCGGCGACGCTCTCGGCGACCTCCGCGGGCGATTGCCCCGACACGACCCAGCCGAGCTCGATCGTCTCGCGGCGGCGCTGCCCCCAGAGGGCGCCCAGGGTGACGCCCGCGGCGCGCCCCAGCAGATCGTGCAGCGCGACGTCGACCGCGCTCTTGGCCAGCGGAGCGCCGGTGCTGAAGCCCCGGTCGATCGCCCGGTCGAAGGCGGAGTCGACGCCGTCCAGGTCCCACACGGGCCTGCCGATGATGGCCGGGGCGAGATAGCGGTCGATCGTCGTGACGATCGACTCGGCGGTCTCGTACGTCCAGGCGGGGGTCGGCGACGCCTCGCCCCAGCCATCCACACCGTCGGCGCTGACCTGCACCAGCACCCGCACGCTGGGCCTGCCCGCGACGGCTGTCGCCCCCCCGGACACGCCGAACGAGCGGTGGGCGGGGAGCGCGACGGCGAAGGTCCTGATCCGGTCGACGGTCAGGCCGGTGAGCCGGAACGGCATGGGCGGCATGGGAGGGACGGTCATGGGTTGAACCTTCCGTCGGTCGGGCCGACTTCGCCGACGGGCGGCGCGGTGGCCACTCGCGGGCGGCTCTGCGCTTCCCGCTCGCTCACGGCACCCCCCAGGGTCACGGTGACGACACGCTCCGAAACTTCCGGACAACCTTTTGACCACTTATGCGTGAGGTCCTCAACGTAGCCGGGACCATATCAGAAAGCGCTTTCTGGGAACGCGCGCCGACGGCGGCGGTCAGCCAGGTGCAGGCCCCCGCCGCCTCGGCCCTTCCCGCCTCGTACAGCTGCCGCTCCCTCAGACGCCCCCGCCTCAGACCTCCCCGTCGCAACAGCTGTCGCGCCGCATCGCCCGCCCGACCTCCAGCCAGTCGTGGTCCACGGACCGGTCACTACCCCGTCCGTCCGCGTCCCACCCGGCCCCGTCCCGCTCGGCCCGGTTCCCTCCGGCCGCCGCGGTCGGACCGGGCGCGGGTGGACCCGCCCCGGCCGGACCCGCCCCGGCCGGAGGGAACGCGTCGACCAAGTCCCGCTGCTCATAAGGCGTACCGCCGCGCAGCACCGACACGGTGCGCACCAGCGAGTCGAAGTCGGTGAACGGATCGCCGTCCACGACCGTCAGATCCGCGAGCTTGCCCGGTTCCAGGGTGCCCAGATCGCGTTCGGCGCCGAAGACCTTGGCGGGCAGCGCGGTCGCCGTACGGAGTGTCTGGGCCGCCGACAGTCCCGATCGGTGCAGAGCGCGCAGCCCCAGGTGCAGATGCAGTCCCACCGGGACGAGTGGTGAGTCCGTCCCGAGCGCGACCAGCCCGCCGCCGGCCAGCACTCGCCGGTACACCCCCATCTCCGTTTCCAGCGCGAGCAGTTGCGCGGCGCTCGGCGGCAGCTTGGCCTGTTGGCGTACGAGGGCGACGTCCCAGGGCGGCATCAGCGAGTCGACCCGGTCGTCCTCGGCCAGCGACGGGTCGTCGCCGAGCAGCGTCAGAGCTGTGAACGGGGTGGCGACGAGCGAGAAGTCCGTCGCCGTGTAGATCTCCTCGACGTCCCTGTAGGCCCGTCCCGTCGCCGAGGTGGCGTGGCCGAACTCGAGTCGTTGCGTTGCTTGCAGATGGGTCGTCAGATCCTGTCCGACACTCACGCCCGGCGAGCAGAGGTGGCTGCCGCTGCGTACCCCGAGTTCCTCGTGGGCGAACCGCGCGGCCTCCGCCATCACCCAGGCGGGGGCGCGCACATAGGTCTTGACGAAGTCCCAGTCGAGGGCTGCGGCCCGCTCCAGCGAGCGCCGCAGCCCCGCCTTCGTACGGTGGCTGCGGCCCATGCTGTACGCGACGCGCGGCCCGTCCAGCAGTTCCCCGGTGCTCAGCAGCCGGGGCCCGGCGAGCCGCCCGGCCGCGATGGCCTCCCGCAGGCGCGCCTGCTCGTACGCGAAGCCGCCGAAGGAGACCGCGGTGGTGATGCCGTACGCGAGCTGCGTGCTGGTCTGCCGGCCGCCGTAGGTGTACTGCCAGGGGTGCGTATGAGAGTCCCACAGGCCGGGGATGACGGTCCGTTCGGAGGCGTCGACCCGGCGGGCGGCGGACCGGCCGGCGCGATGCGGCTCGATCGAGTCGATCCGCCCGCCGCGCACCAGCACGTCGACGTTCTCGCGCACCGTCTCGCCCGTGCCGTCCCAGAACCTCCCGGCGTGCACGACCGTGTCGCCGGCCGCGGGCCGCCGGTAGCTCAACGGGACCTTGACCGTACGGGCCTTGTCGTCCCGTACGTCCATCAGCCGCAGCCGCCCCGACGAGAGGTAGAGCAGCCGCCGGGAGTCACCGGACCAGGAGGGGTGGTCGGCGGCCTCGGCGGTGAGCCGGCGCGGCTCGCCGTCGGGCGTTCCGTCGGGGCGTACGGGCAGCAGCCACAGCGCGGACTCGACGATCACGGCCATCGAGCGCCCGTCCGGGGACCAGACGGGCCCGGAGTCGTAGCGGTCGGAGATCGAGGTGTGCGGCGCGACGGCGTGCAGCCGGGGAGCGCTCGCGCCGGACTTCGCGCCCCCGGGGCCGTGGCTCGCGCCGGCGCGCGTGTCGACCACCCGGATGAGGTTGTAACCCTCGCGGAAGCGCTGGTTGAGCCGGTTGCGGTCGCAGAGCGCGACATAGCGGCCGTCGGGCGACCAACTCGGCCTGCCGGGCAGCCCGCCGCCGCCCAGCGGCGCGGCGAGCACCCGGTCCGTGCCGGCCGCCAGATCGCGCAGAACGAGGTTCCCGGCCATGTCGAGGCTGACGAGCCGCTTGCCGTCGGGCGAGAGCGCAGGGTGCACCCGGCCCCCTGCGGCGAGCACGGTCTCCTCGCCGGATTCGAGGTCGCGGCGGCGGACGGCGAACAGCCCGTCGCGGTCGTCGGCGAAGACCAGGCCGCGCCCGTCGGCGGTCCAGGTCGGACCCATTACATAGCGGGTCGCGTCGGCCCGGACGATCCGGCGCGGCGCGCCGCCGCCCGAAACGCCGCCCACCCACAGGGAGTTGAGGGCCGCGAATGCCACCCGCTCGCCGTCGGGGGACAGTGCGGGCAGATGCACACCGCGCACCGGACGGGTCCGGCCGCCCTCGAAGTCGTAGCGCTTGACGCGGTAGCGGGGGCGGTCGACCGGCAGGCTCGCGGTGAAGGGGATCTCGGTGCTCGCACCGGGCGCGTCGGGCCTCAGCAGCCGGAACTGCCCGCCGACGGTCAGCAGCAGCTCTTTCTTCGACACCCAGCGCGGCGGCACGGGCAGCACATCGCCCTCGACCGGCACCCGCTCGCCGTCCACCACGAGCGTGCAGGAGGCGGCGGGCGCGCCGGGAGCGACGGGCGACCCGGTGGTGCGCAGATAGGCCAGCCGGCCGGCGGGTGACACGGCCGGGGTCATCAGCTGCACGCCGGCGGCGGTCTCGGTGTGCTCGACGGTCACCGGGCCCGTGCCGTCGGCCCGTACGGAGGCGATGGTCCGGGCGTCCAGTGCGGCCCCGGCCACCTGGGCGCGGACGAACAGCACCTGCTCGCCGTCCGGCGACCAGGTCGGGTCGAAGTCCTCCCACGCCCCGTCCTGCGACGGTCCGTCCTGATGCGGCAGACCGCTCAGCCGGGTCAGGTCACCGCTGCGGACGTCCACGGTCCAGATCCGGTACGGGCTGCCCGTCACGGTGTCGCCGCCGCGCTCGGAGGCGAAGGCGAGCAGACTGCCGTCCGGGGACCAGGCCGGGCCCCGGTCGTCCCACGGTCCGTCGGTGAGCCGGCGCAGCCCGGAGCCGTCCGGCCGCAGCGTCCAGAGGTGGAAGCCGCCGCCGCGATAGGCGCAGACGGCGAGGAGTTCGCCGTCAGGGGAGAAGACCGGGCGGGTGGGTTCGAGGTCGGGCGGGGTGAGCGCGACGGCCGCGCCGCCCTCGCGCGGGATGGACCACAGCACGTTCTGCACTTCGGCGATCAGCTTGCCGCCGGCGGGGTGGAGCGTCGCCGACCCGTTGGTCGCGGCGGTGAAGGAGAGCGCGTCGCGCCCGGCTCCGGCCTCGACCGCTGCCGCGAGGTCCGCCGGCAGCGTGAGAGC
>NZ_JAYMZR010000064.1:0-44083 GCF_035828615.1 Streptomyces sp. H27-D2
CCCAGCGCACCATGGCCCGCAGTTGCGCCCTGGTCTGCCCGACGGCGCGGCGCGGTTCGCGCCGGCTCGCTCACCGGCGGATGCGCCGGTGCGGCGGTCGCCGCTCATGACGGTGCTCCCTTCGTGTCGAAGGCCTTCAGCCGGTCGAGGACGCGCTCGGCGGTGGGGCCTGCCATCCGGTCGACGAGGCGGCCGTCGGCGAGGAAGACCACCTCGTCGGCGTGGGCCGCCGCCACCGGGTCGTGCGTGACCATGACGACCGTGCGGCCCATCTCCCGCACGGCCCGGCCGAGCAGCCGGAGCACTTCCGCACCGGAGCGCGAGTCGAGGTTGCCGGTCGGTTCGTCCGCGAAGACCACGTCGGGCCGGCTCGCGAGGGCGCGGGCGACGGCGACGCGCTGCTGCTGGCCGCCGGAGAGTTCGCTCGGCCGGTGGTGCAGCCGGTCGCACAGCCCGACCACGTCGATGAGCGTCTGGGTCCACTCGGGCTCGCCCCGGCCCCCGGCGAGGTCCTGCGGGAGGGTGATGTTCTCGGCGACGGTGAGCGTCGGGATGAGGTTGAAAGCCTGGAAGACGAAGCCGATGCGCTCGCGGCGCAGCAGGGTCAGCCGGCCGTCGTCGAGGCCGCTGAGCTCGGTCTCGGAGATGAAGGCGGCGCCCGAGGTGAGGGTGTCGAGGCCGGCCGCGCAGTGCATCAGCGTCGACTTGCCGGAGCCGGACGGGCCCATGATCGCGGTGAAGCGTCCGACGGGGAAGTCGACGCTCACCCCGTCCAGGGCCCGCACCTCGGTGTCGCCGCTGCCGTAGACCTTGACGGCGTCGACCACCCGGGCGGCGGTCACGGTATCGGTGACCGCGGCCCCGGCGGTCGTGGTGCCGGCGCTCATGCCGCACCGCCCTTGCCCTCGCGGCCGAACTCCGCGTCGAGGACGGAGAGCCGGCGCCAGTATTCGTCCTCGTCGATCTCACCGGCGGCGAACCGTCGGCCGAGCACCGCGACCGGTGACTGCTCGCTGTATCCGGCGCGCTGCTGCCGGGGGCCGCGGTTCCGGCCGCGCCATACGGTGCGGCGCAGCACGGTGACGACTCCGATCACGACCGCGGCCCAGATCAGCGGGAAGAAGATAATCCACGGGCCGGGCCCGTGTCCGTCGTTCCAGGCCAGGTTCAGCGTGTCCATCGTGGTTCAGCTCCTCGGTAGTGGGCTGTTCTCTGCCACTACCGAGCGTCGTCCTCCGCGCCGTTCAGGTCGTCGTACAGCCAGCGGCAGTGCGCGTACCACCGGGGAAGTACGCGCGCCGCCCGCGACTACCTCCGGTGCCCGCGGAGCGCCGGTCGGGAGGGCGCGCGGGGACCGGCCGTGCGCCCCGGCGCGCACGCGGCAGCCGGCTCAGAGCGTGATGGCGATGCCCACATGCGGTCGCTTGCCGAGCCGCATCAGCGCGCCGCCCGAGTCGATGATCCGGAACCTCAGGCCGTACTTCCGGGCCAGCGTCTTGCGCACCTGGGGAATCTCGGCCGCTCCCAGCAGCCGGGCGGTCCCCTCCGCGCTCACGGCCCCGTCCTGGATTCCGCCGCGTACGTCGCACACGGTGACCGTGACCCGGTCGTCCTTGCGCAGCCGCTTGACCTTCCAGCTGTCGTCCCTGGTCCACACGATCAACTCGGCGCCGTCCGAGGCCGCCCAGACGGGGGTCGGCACGGGGGTGCCGTCGCGGCGGAAGGTGACCAAGCTGATGTACGGGCTGCGGGCGATCTCATCGGGGATCATGGAGGGGAAGCCTAGTGGACGCGTTCGCACACCTCCTTGGGTAGCTATACACGCCATGTATACGTCGCATGTATAGTACTGCTCATGCCATCACCCTCGCCCTGCTCGGGGTGTTCGCTCGCGTCCGGTGCACGCCACGGACCAGAGCTACGAGCCTGCCTCGACCACCGGGACCGCCGGCCCTGACGGCCTAGAAGTCGGACCCGGTCCCGACCTCGACCTCGGCGCTCACAGCCTCCGGCCCAACCAGCGGTAACGCCACCACTCGTGCCGCCCATCGGCACATCCGACGCTTCTCCCTGCCGCAAAACAGGGCGCGGGCTCCAGCGCATCAGGCCGCCGCCGGGCCGCTTTTCCCCACCAACGCCGAAAGAAGACGCCACCATGCCCAAAAACATGTCCGCACGCCGAATACGGCTGGCAGCCGGCCTGCTGGCGGCCACCTCCCTGGCTCTCGTACTGGGCGGCTGCGCCTCGTACGAGAGCCACCTCCCCGCGCAGCGCCAGGGACGAGGCGTCGGACAAGGCCAAGGGCGGAGCGCAGGCGCTGAGCGACGGCGTCGACTGCGGCAAGGCCAAGTGCGTCGCCCTGACCTTCGACGCAGGGCCCAGCGAGAACACCCCCCGGCTGCTGAACATCCTCAAGAAGGAGAAGGTGCACGCGAGCTTCTTCATGCTCGGCAAGAACCACATCGAGAAGCACCCGGCCACCGTGCGCCGCATCGCGGCCGAGGGGCACGAGCTCGCCAACCACACCTGGTCGCACAAGATCCTGACCGATTCCGATGACGCCGAGGTCCGCGAGCAGCTCTCCCGCCCCCAGAAGGCCATTGAGAAGCTCACCGGCCGCAAGCCCGTCCTGATGCGCCCGCCGCAGGGCCGTACCGACGAACGGGTCACCAGGATCAGCCGCGAACTCGGCCTCGCGCAGGTCCTGTGGAGCGTGACCGCCAAGGATTACCGGACGAACGACTCCGCCCTCATCAAGAAGCGGGTGCTGGAGCAGACCGATCGCGACGGCATCATCCTGCTCCACGACATCTACAAGGGGACGGTGCCCGCCGTCCCAGGAATCGTCAAAGAGCTCAAGAAACGCGGCTACACCATCGTCACGGTGTCCCAACTGCTGGCACCGGCCAAGGCCGAGCCGGGCAAGGTCTACAAGCCCTAGAGGGTGACTGCGGGCGTCGGCCGCCCGAGCCCGGTCGGCCTTGGGACGTCAGTCCGGCGGCCGTGAACGCAGGGCTCCCCACGATCCCGCGCGCCCGCCCGCGAAGATCGCCGGGCAACGACGCTCCGCCCCCGCCGCCTACGATGGCCCCATGCGGCAGACGGAGCAGTGGCGGTGCACCGGGCTGCGCTGGCAGGACGGCGGCCCGGCATGGACCTGGTCGCATCCCGAGCACGGTGACCGCGAGAGCCCGATCCGGCTCGGCGAGCCGATGGCGCTCGCGGTCGGCCCCGAGGCGCGGCGGCGGTGCCTGGGCGTGCGGCGCTCGGGTCGCCTCACCCCGTGTCCGGACTCCGCCACCGTCCCGGCGCAGGCCCGCCGTGACCAGTGCGAGGTCTGCGCGGCCCTGGACCGCTCGCGGTCGGTGGCCGCCGACACCCAGTTGGACGACCCGCGCCCGTACGCGGTCTACCTCGCCTGGTTCGGGCCCGGCCTGTGCAAGGTCGGCATCACGGGGACGGCTCGGGGGCCGGCCCGTCTGCTGGAGCAGGCCGCCGTCTGCTTCACCTTCCTCGGCCGGGGCCCGCTGATGGCCGCCCGCCGGGCGGAGTCCGTCCTCGGCGGCGCGCTCGGCATCCCGGACCGCGTGTCGACGCCCGCCAAGCGCGCCGCCCGGCTCGCCCTGCCGGGCGTAGAAGACCGGGCGGCCGAAGTGCGCGCCCTGTACGAGGCGGCGGCCTCCGTGCCGGAGTGGACCGAGACCCTGAACCCCGACCCGTACGAACTCGTCGACCACGCTGAGCTGTTCGGCCTCGAACCGGACCCGCCGCGCCCCACCGGGCTCGTCACGGAGCTGGCTCCGGGCACCGGCGTCGGTGGCGTGCTGCGCGCGGTCGCGGGCACCGATCTGTATCTGGAACAGGGCTCGGGCGAGGGCCTGTTGCTCCTGGACGCCAAGCTCGCGTCCGGCTGGGTGCTCGGCAGAGCGGCTCCGGGCGAGCCGGCCACCGCGCCCGTCCGCGCGCTGGAGCAGCCGGCTGCTCCGCCGCAGACGCTGTTCTGAGCCGAGGGCCCGTCCGGGATCTGAGCCGAGGCCCGTCCGGGCGGACCGCCCCCGACCCGTCCCCGAGCTACCCCCCCAACGCGGCCAGCGGATCGTCCAGCACCGGCTGCCACGCCAACTCCGCCGCGCCGACCAGGCTGTTGTGGTCGAGCGTGCACGGCAGGATCGGCACGCTGCCGCTCTGCCCCCACAGGCTGCGGTCCGCGACGACGGAGCGCAGCCGGTCGGCGTCGGCGTCGAGCAGTTCGCGGTGCAGGCCGCCGAGGATGATCCGGTCCGGGTTGAGGATGTTCACCAGCCCGGCCAGTCCGATGCCGAGCCGGTCGATGAGGCTGTGCGCCGCGCTCCGTACGGCCGGGTCGGCGTACTCCGTGCGGAGCAGGTCGCGGGACTGCTGAAGCAGCGAGACCTCCGGGCCGGGTTCGCGGCCGGCGGCGGTGACAAAGGCCAGCGGGTCGGTCTCGACGTCGAGGCAGCCGCGGCTGCCGCAGTAGCAGAGCTGCCCCTCCGGGCACACGGTGAGGTGGCCGACCTCCAGGGCTAGGCCCGAACTGCCGCTGTGCAGCCGCCCGTCGAGGACGAGCGCGCCGCCGACGCCGCGGTGGCCGGTGGCGACGCAGAGCAGGTGCCGCGCTCCGCGGCCCGCGCCGTGCCGGTGTTCGGCGAGGGCCGCGAGGTTGACGTCGTTGCCGGTGACGCCGACGGCCGTCGCGCCGCCCGCGCCGGGGATGCCCGCGCCCGCGAGGCACTGGCTGAAGATCTCGCGGACCGGGGCTCCCTGGGGCCACGCGAGGTGCAGCGGGTTGAGCGCCTCACCCTCCGGTTCGGCGACCGCCGAGGGTACGGCGAGGCCCGCGCCGAGGCAGCGGCGGCCGGTCTCCCGCAACAGCGCGGCCCCGGCCGCCACGACCTCGGCGAGTACGTCCACCGGGTCGGCCGAGACCGTCACGCAGCCCGGCGCGGTCGCGACGATCGTGCCGCCGAGACCGACCAGCGCGGCGCGGAAGCCGTCGGCGTGCACCTGGGCGGCGAGGACGACGGGTCCGCCGGGCGCGACGGAAAGCCGGTGCGAGGGCCGCCCCTGCGATCCGGCGGCGGCGCCGGGCCGGGCGTCGACCTGGATGAGGCCGAGCGCTTCGAGTTCCGCGGCGACGGCCCCGGCCGTGGCGCGGGTCACACCGAGCTCAGCGGTGAGCACGGCGCGGGTGGGCGCGCGGCCGGTGTGTACGAGCTCAAGCGCCGGGCCGAGGGCGCCACGGCCTCTCTCCAGCCTTGTCCGAGTCAGGGTCACGCCCCTATTCTCACTTTGTGCCGACAATAAACAAACTCCGGACGGTCTTTCCCGGAGCGCGTCGCGGTGTGAGCGCCGACCCGGCCCTCTCCCGCCTCCGCCTCTCGCTGACCGCGTTCTTCGCCCTGGACGGCTTCATCTTCGCCGGTTGGGTGGTCCGTATCCCCGCGATCAAGCAGCAGACCGGGGCCGACACGGGCGACCTCGGGCTGGCACTGCTCGGCGTCTCCGCCGGTGCGGTGGCCACCATGATGGTCACCGGACGGCTCTGCCGCCGCTTCGGCAACCACCCGGTGACGGTCGTGGCCGCCGTTCTGCTGTCCCTCAGCATCGCACTTCCGCCGCTGACCCATTCGGTTCTCGCCCTGGGACTCGTGCTGTTGGTCTTCGGCGCGGCCTACGGCGGCGTCAACGTCGCGATGAACAGCGCGGCCGTCGATCTCGTCGCGGCGGTCCGCCGCCCGGTGATGCCGACCTTCCACGCCGCGTTCAGCCTCGGCGGCATGGTCGGCGCGGGGCTGGGCGGCCTGGTCGCGGGCGGCCTCTCCCCCGTCCGGCATCTGCTGATCCTCAGCGTCGTCGGCCTGGTCGTCACCGCGCTCGCCGGGCGCGTGCTGATGACCCGCCCCGCGCCGCGCCCCGGCGCCGCGCAGGACGCGCCGGTCGCTCCGGGAGCCGCCCGTACGACGGCCCGCACGACCCCCCGTACGGCAGCGGACCGGGCCGTGCGGCCCGCGCGGCCGGGCATGACCGGCCGGGCCCGCCGACTCGTCGTCATCTTCGGGCTGATCGCGCTGTGCACGGCGTACGGCGAAGGGGCGCTCGCCGACTGGGGCGCGCTGCACCTGGAACAGGATCTGCACGCGCACCCGGGGCTCGCCGCCGCCGGCTACTCCGTCTTCGCCCTCACCATGACCATCGGCCGGCTCTCCGGCACAGCGCTGCTCGAACGCCTCGGCCAGACCCGCGCGCTGGTAGCGGGCGGCTCGACGGCCGCCCTCGGGATGCTGCTCGGGGCCCTCGCCCCGTCCATCTGGCTCACCCTGCTCGGCTTCGCCGTCACCGGCATCGGGCTCGCCAACCTCTTCCCGGTCGCCGTCGAGCGCGCGGGCGCCCTGGCCGGGCCGAGCGGCGTCGCGGCCGCGTCCACCCTCGGCTACGGCGGGATGCTGCTCGGCCCGCCCTCCATCGGCTTCCTCGCCGACTGGTTCTCGCTGCCGGCCGCGCTCACCACCGTCGCGCTGCTCGCGGGCGTGGCCGCCGCCATCGCGTACGGCACCAGGCGCGCCACGGCGACGAGCCCCGGCTGACGCCCGGCAACCGCCTGTCGCCCCACCCCCGCACACCAACTGCCGCCCAGCGCTCCCCCATGCAACCGGCAGCGATGGAGTACCCGCACCCAGGGCCCGCACCGCCTCCGTTTACCATCCCTGACATGAAAACTGCCGACCACATCGGAAACCTGCGGCGGGACGGCCAACTCCTCGCCGACGCCGCACAGAAGGCCGGAGTCGAGGCCGAAGTCCCCGACTGTCCGCAATGGCGGGTGCGGGATCTGGTCGAACACACCGGTCTGGTGCACCGCTGGGCCACCCGGTTCCTCGTCGAGCGACTGACCGAACCGGTCCGGCCGCCGAGCGGCCCCGGTCTGGACGGCGAAGAGCTGATCAGCTGGTTCCGTGACGGACACGGCCTGTTGGTCGAGGCCCTGACCGCCGCCCCGCACGATCTCAACTCCTGGACGTTCCTGCCCGCCCCGTCGCCGCTCGCCTTCTGGGCGCGACGCCAGGCGCACGAGACGGCGATCCACCGGGTGGACGCGGAAGCCGCTCTGCGGACATCCCTCACCCCCGTCACGGCGGACTTCGCGAGCGACGGAATCGACGAGCTGCTGGTCGGATTCCACGGGCGCTCCAAGAGCAAGGTCCGCACCGATACCCCGCGCACCCTGCGCGTCCGCCCCACGGACGCGTCGGTGAGCTGGACGGTACGCCTCTCCGGGGAACCGCCGCGTACGGAACGCACGGAGCACCCGCGAGGGGCATCGGAGACGGATGCGGCACAGCGCGTGGACGCGAGCGCGGAAGCGGTCGACTGCGAGCTGAGCGGGCCGGCCGCCGACCTCTACTTCGCGCTGTGGAACCGCCTGCCGGTCACCGACCTCGCGGTCACCGGCGACCCTGCCCTCGCCCGGCTGTGGCTGGAGCAGTCGGCCGTCACCTGAGCCCGAGCCGCCGGCTGCGGGGCGGGGGCGCGGGCGAGCCCTGCCCCGCAGCCGAGCCTGCCCTGGTTCGAGAACGACATCATCGGCGCGGACGGCAAGGTCGTCGCGCGGGTGCGCAAGCAGCTCTACGTACGGCGCAAGCCCGCCAAGGACTAGGCGGGCAGCGGTGGCGAGGTGGCCTCGCGGGTCACATCGGAGACCAGTTCCACCACATCGGGGCCGTAGGCACGCGAGTTGACGACCTTGAGCAGCAGGCAGAAGGTGTCATCCCCGTAGCTGCGCGCCAACTTCGCGTGGTTGCGGGCCAGATACCGGACGGCGGCCTGATTGGCTATCGAGTGCTGTCCGCTGGAGAGGAAGACCGGGCGGTCCGTCGGCCCGGTGGTCAGCCGGGCGACGATGACGTGCTCGACCGCCCCCCGTTCCCAGCGGTAGCTCTCGCCGCCGACCCGGAACGCGCCTCGCTCGGGGCCCGGCCCGGAGTCCGTGTTGACTTCGATTCCGGGCAGCAGGGAGCGCAGATGGGCCGCCATCCGCTGGTTGGAGACGGGGCCGCCGACGCAGAACTCCGTCCGGTACCCGAAGCCCTGCTCGGCCGTGTCGTGCGCGACGATGCGCGCGTGCGCCCCGCAGTCCTTGATCAGCGCGGAGAGTTCCAACAGCGCGAACACGTCCCGCCTGGCGACGGTCCAATCACCGCCTCCGGCCGACCGGTTGACCACCAGCAGGCAGTCGGAGTGCGTGGGCAGGCCGAAGAAGCGCTGCTTACGGCGGAGCGTGCGCCGCCACAGGTAGGTCCGGGCGAACCAGCCCATCGCCGCGCTGATCCCGGCCGCGACCAGACCGAGGACGATGTTGCGCAGGTCGTCGTTCATGGAGAGGCATGCTAATGCCGTGACCGGCGAGGCTCATCCACCGGACTCCGTCCGGGAGGTGCCCCCAGGGTTACGCGCTCTTCGGCCGCGGTGTCCTCAATCGCCCGGGGTCCGGAGAGAACCTTGCCCGTCACGGCGCCAACGCGCTCACCGCAACGGTTGCCCCAGGCCATCCGGCGTCCGCCGCGCCGACACTCCGCCGCCCCCGCCAAGGGAATGGCAGACTGCGGGCATGTCCACCGCAGTCAGGCCGACCGCGACGTGATGACGGTCGAGATCATGTTCGCGGTCACCACCGGCGCGATACTGGCGGCCGTTCTCTTCCTCGTCATCGCGAGCCCCGTCTTCTTCGCGGACCTGCCCGGCACGACGGAGAAGCCGCTGCTCATGGCCGCCGCTGCTGCGGCAGCGCTGGGGTTCGTCGTACGGGTGGTGCGCGGGCTGTGGCGTCAGCCGAGCCAGCCGGGGCGGACCAGCCCCGACTCGTAGGCGAGGACGACCAGTTGGGCCCGGTCGCGGGCCGCTAGTTTGACCATCGTGCGGCTGACGTGGGTCTTGGCCGTGAGCGGGCTGACGACCAGCCGGCGGGCGATCTCCTCGTTGGAGAGCCCTATGCCGACCAACGCCATGACCTCGCGCTCGCGTTCGGTCAGCTGGTCCAGGCCCGCGACGCCGCTCGGCTCCTTGGAGCGGGCCGCGAACTCGGCGATCAGGCGGCGGGTGACGCCCGGCGAGAGCAGCGCGTCACCGTCCACCACGGCCCGTACCGCGCGGATCAGTTCCTCCGGCTCGGTGTCCTTGACCAGAAAGCCGGAGGCGCCCGAGCGGATGGCCTCGAAGACGTACTCGTCGAGCTCGAAGGTGGTCAGCATGACGACCTTCACCTCGGCGAGCTCCGGGTCCTCGGTGATGCGCCGGGTCGCGGCGAGTCCGTCGAGGAGCGGCATCCGGATGTCCATCAGGACGGCGTCCGGGCGCAGTTCGCGCACCAGCCGGAACGCCTGCTCGCCGTCGGCGGCCTCACCTGTCACCTCGATGTCGGGCTGCGCGTCGAGCAGCGCGCGGAAACCGGCGCGGACCAGCAGTTGATCGTCGGCGAGCAGGACGCGGATCACGGGCTCTCCTTCTCCGGGGTCTCCGGGGCGGGCCCCACCGTATCCGGAACGGGCGACAGTCCCGCTGAAACGGCCGGGGCCGCCGGACCTGTCGCGGTCACCGGCTCCACCGACTCGGTCGCAGGCTCGGTGTCCGCATCCGCATCGGCGTCCGTATCCGCGAGCGGGAGGCGGGCGAGCACCCGGAAGCCGCCGTCCGGACGCGGGCCCGCCTCGATCGTGCCGCCGAGCGCGGCGGCGCGCTCGCGCATGCCGACCAGGCCGTTGCCGCCGCCGCTCGGGCCGCCGCCGGTGGCCGGGCCGTCGTCGTCGATCCGGATGGCGAGCAGCCGGGGAGCGTAGTCCAGCCGGACCCGCGCGGCGCGCGAGCCGGAGTGCCGGACGATGTTGGTGAGCGCCTCCTGGACGATGCGGAAGGCCGCGAGGTCGGCGCCGGGCGGCAGTGCCGTACGCGCCCCCTCGACCGAGAGGTCCACCGACAGGCCCGCTCCGGCAGCCTGTTCGGTCAGCTCGCCCAGCCGGTCGAGGCCGGGCGCGGGCGAGCGGGGCGCGTCGCCGGGGGCGCGGAGGGTGTCGAGGACCTGGCGGACCTCGCCGAGCGCCTCCTTGCTGGCCGCCTTGATAGTGGTGAGCGCGGTGCGGGCCTGCTCGGGGTCCTGGTCGAGCAGCGCGAGGCCGACCCCGGCCTGCACATTGATCACGGAGATGCTGTGCGCGAGGACGTCGTGCAGCTCCCGGGCGATCCGCAGCCGCTCCTCGCCCGCGCGCCGCCGCTCGGCCTCCTCCTCTTCCGCGCGGGCACGGGCCAGTTGCTCGCGGCGTACCCGCGCCAGCTCGGAGGCGGCGAGGATCGCCACCACCCAGGCGGCGACCACCCCCTCCTGCCCCCAGGGAGCCGGCCCGTCGCCGGACGGCGGCAGCAGAGCGTAGAGCCAGTGCGCGATGAGCAGATGGCCGGTCCACAGCATGCCGAGCGCGCCCCAGACCGCTCTGCGGTGGCCGGACACGATCGCGGTGAAGGAGGCGATGACGACGCTGACCAGGACCGGGCCGTACGCGTACCCCGCGCCGAGGTAGACCATGGCCGCACCCGCGGCGACGAAGACCGTCGGCACGGGGTAGCGGTGGCGCAGCAGCAGCGCGGCCGGCCCGACGAGTACGAGCACCCGGGCGAAGGTGTCGAGCGGCTCCCGGTCGAGCTGGTTCTCGGAGGCGAAGTACGTGCCGACCATCTGGACGACCGCCACTGCCAGCGACGACATCCAGGGCAGTCCCAGCAGGGAGTCGCCGGAGCGGCCCCGCCGCCCCGGCGACGGCTTCCGGCCCAGCGGGCCCGCCCGGCGCGGGCCGGCGGCGCACCCCACCACCGGCCCCTGGCGCCCTCGCTCGCTCATTCCGTCTCACTCATACCGGCCACGCTAGCCCGCGACGGGCGCCGGGGCGTCAGCCCTGAGCTGCGATCGCGTCTACTCCCGCGGGAGTAGACAGCCCGATCTGCCGGGCCAGACCGGCGGCGGCGTGAGCGAACAATTCGGCGCGCGCGTCGACCACCCGGTTGAACTGGCCGAAGAGCTCGAAGTTGAGCAGCCCGAAGAGCTGCGCCCAGGCCGCGACCAGGGCCACGACGGCGGCGGCGGGCAACTCGGGGGCCAGTTCGGCCGCCAGTCGCGCCGCGTCCCGGTCGAGGCCGCTCGGCGGCGCGGCCCAGCCCGCCGGCACCCGCAGGACGCCCGCGGCGTGCGCGTCGCGCGCGACGCTGATCAGGGCGTGGCCGACGCGGGACGCGGGTGCGATCGTCTCGGCGGGGGCGGTGTAGCCGGGCACGGGCGAGCCGTAGATCAGCGCGTATTCGTGCGGGCGGTCCAGCGCCCAGTGCCGTACCGCCCGGCAGACCGCGAGCCAGCGGGCGGCTGGGTCGGTCCGGTCCGCCGTGGCCAGGGCGCGCTCGGCGGCCTCGCCGAGGGCGTCGTAGGCGTCGACGATGAGCGCGGTGAGCAGTTCCTCGCGGCTGGGGAAGTAGCGGTAGAGCGCGGAGGAGGCCATGCCGAGTTCACGGGCCACGGCCCGCAGCGAGAGCTTGGCCGCGCCCTCCGCGGCCAGATGCCGGCGCGCCTCGTCCTTGATGGCGGCGGTCACTTCTCTGCGGGCCCGTTCCCGGGCCCCCTTGATCGCGTTCATGCCGGACAGTCTGCCACCGAACGGAGCATCGACCAACAACGAGAGCACTGCTCTTGCTCCGACTCGCCGAGCGGTGGCACACTGCTCATGAGCGAGAGCACCGCTCTCGGTATCCGTGCGGGACCGCACGGCCGACATCGAGCACGACCCGGACCGGTGGGAGCCACCATGACGTACTACGCGAAGTCCAGCCGCCTCGCGACGCGGCTCAACGGCGGCATCGGCTGACTGGCCCGGCGCGGTGTCAGCCTCTACGGGTCCTCGGATCTGGCCGTGCGGGGCCGCAAGAGCGGCGAATGGCGGCGGGCGCCGGTCAACCCGATCACCTTTGAAGGCGAGCAGTACCTCGTCTCGGTCCGCGGCGAAGCCGAGTGGGCGCGCAACATGCGGGCCGCCGGCGGCGGCGAACTGCGGGTCGGACGCAGCCCAGCATTCGGCCGCGAGGTGCCCCCAGGCGCTTGAGGACAACGCGGCCGATCACTACGGCTTCTGCGGCTCCAACTCCGGTTCTGCCCGGGGCGCCTGCTTCGGCCGGTCCAGCGCTCCCAGCGCCCTCCGCGCCGCCGGATACGTGCGGACGATCTCGGCGAGGGTCGTCGTGCCGCGGGTGATCTTCGCGAAGGCGTTCCACGCGGGGCGGAAACCGGTCAGTACGGCGTGCACCACACCGGGCCGGCGCTCGAAGATGGCCAGCATCCGCCGGCCGACCCCCATCTCCACCCCGAGCCCCGCCTTGATCGCGAAGGCGTAGTTCAGGGCCTGGCGACGGGCGTCCACCGCGTCGTGCGCCTCGGCGACCCGTACCGCCCACTCCCCCGCCAGCCGTCCGGAGCGCAGCGCGAAGGAGATGCCTTCGCGGGTCCACGGCTCCAGCAGCCCGGCGGCGTCGCCGCAGACCATCACCCGGCCGCGGGACAGCGGCGAGTCGTCGGCGCGGCAGCGGGTGAGGTGTCCGGAGGAGATGCTCGGCTCGAAGCCGGCCAGGCCGAGCCTGGCGATGAAGTCCTCCAGGTAACGCTTGGTCGCGCCGCCCTCGCCGCGGGCGGAGATCACTCCGACGGTGAGCGAATCGCCCTTGGGGAAGACCCAGCCGTAACTTCCGGGCATCGGGCCCCAGTCGATGAGCACCCGGCCCGCCCAGTCCTCCGCGACCGTGGCCGGCACCGGGATCTCCGCTTCCAGACCGAGGTCGACCTGGTCCAGCTTGACGCCGACGTGCGCCCCTATCCGGCTGGCGCTGCCGTCCGCGCCGACCACCGAGCGCGCGAGGACGACCTCGTCGTCGGAGAGCACCACAGCGACGGTCCGCCGGTCCGGGACCGAGGAGCCGTGCTGTTCGACGCGGGAGACCGTCGCGCCGGTGCGCAGCACGGCGCCGGCCTGCTGGGCCGACTCGACCAGGGCCTGGTCGAACTCCGGCCGGTTGATCAGGCCGAAGAGCGTCTGCTTGGAGCGGCGGGTGCGGGCGAGCTTGCCGTTGAGTGAGAACGTCACGGCGTGCACCCGGTCGCGCAGCGGGAGTTCGAATCCCGGCGGCAGTGCGTCGCGCGACGGCCCGATGATGCCGCCGCCACATGTCTTGTAACGCGGTAGTTCAGCTTTCTCCAACAGCAGTACCCGACGGCCGGTGACGGCGGCGGCATAGGCGGCCGAGGCGCCGGCCGGGCCCGCGCCGACCACCACGACGTCCCAGACCGTCTCGTCGCTCGGATCTTCGTTGCTCCGGTCTTCGTTCTCGCTGCTCACGATGTTCTTCTGCTCCTGCTTCGATCACCGGCTACGGCTGCTGCCGCCCGCATCCTATGGCGCGCCGTACCGCGCTCCCGCTGTGGGAAGATCGGCCGTACATTCGTCTACCTGTACGAACTTAACGCCGCGCCGACAAGGAGCGTTCCATGGAGCAGAGCCGGCTCGCCGAAACCGTTGCCTCGCTGCAGTCCCGGGCCAGGACCGAACTGGCCGAGCTGGTCGCCTTCAGGTCGGTCGCGGACCCGGCGCAGTTCCCGAAGAGCGAGTGCGAGGCGGCCGCGAACTGGGTGGCCGAGGCGCTGCGCACCGAGGGCTTCGAGGACGTCGCGCTGCTCGACACCCCGGACGGCAGCCAGTCCGTCTACGGCTTCCTGCCCGGACCCGCGGGCGCCCCGACGGTGCTGCTGTACGCGCATTACGACGTGCAGCCGCCGCTCGACGAGGCCGCCTGGCTCTCCCCGCCGTTCGAACTGACCGAGCGGGACGGCCGTTGGTACGGGCGCGGCGCGGCCGACTGCAAGGGCGGCGTGATCATGCACCTGACCGCGCTGCGGGCGCTCAAGGCCAACGGCGGCGTGCCGGTCAACGTCAAGGTGATCTGCGAGGGTTCCGAGGAGCAGGGCACCGGCGGTCTGGAGCGGTACGCGGAGGCGCACCCCGAACTGCTGAGTGCCGACACCATCGTCATCGGCGACACCGGGAACTTCCGGGCCGGGCTGCCGACCGTCACCGCGACGCTGCGCGGAATGACCCTCGTCCGCGTCAAGGTGGACACTCTGGAGGGCAATCTGCACTCCGGGCAGTTCGGCGGCGCTGCCCCGGACGCGCTCGCGGCGCTGATCCGGGTTCTGGACTCGCTGCGCTCGGCCGACGGCTCCACGACGGTCGAGGGGCTCGACGCGGAGGCGAGCTGGGACGGTCTGCAGTACCCGGAGGACGCCTTCCGGCAGGATGCGAAGGTGCTCGACGGCGTCGGGTTGATCGGCTCCGGCACAGTCGCCGACCGCATCTGGGCGCGCCCCGCCGTCACCGTCCTGGGCATCGACTGCCCGCCCGTCATCGGCGCCACCCCGTCCGTACAGGCGGGCGCGCGGGCGCTGGTGAGCCTGCGGGTGCCGCCGGGCACCGACGCCGCCGGGGCGACGAAGCTGCTGACCTCGCACCTGGAGTCGGCCGCGCCGTGGGGCGCGCGGGTCGAGGTCGAACAGGTCGGCCAGGGGCAGGCGTTCCGTGCCGACACCGAGAGCCCGGCGTACGCGTCGATGGCGGCGGCGATGCGGGTGGCCTACCCGGGCGAGGAGATGCAGACCTCGGGCATGGGCGGCTCCATTCCGCTGTGCAACACGCTCGCCACGCTCTACCCGGAGGCGGAGATCCTGCTCATCGGGCTGAGCGAGCCGGAGGCGCGGATCCACGCGGTCAACGAGAGCGTCTCCCCGGAGGAGCTGGAGCGGCTCTCCTTGACCGAGGCGCTGTTCCTGACCGAGTACGCCCGCAGCAAGGCCTGACCCGCACACCTCCATCGGGCCGAGCGGCCCGCGCCGGTCAGCCGACCGGGACCCCCGCTTCGAGGTTGAGCGGGCGTCCCTGCTCGCGGGCCCGCAGCGCCCAGCGCAGCCGGTGCAGGCGTTCCGGGGGCAGCAGTTCGGCGGCCTCCTCCTCGGTGACGAAGCGCCAGCCGCGCAACTCCGCGCCGGGCAGCAGCAGGTCGCGGATCCGCGAGGCGTCGAGCCGGCCGCCGTCGAAGAGCAGCCGCATGCCGCCGTAGCCGGGCGGCCGGGGCGGCTCCCAGTCGATGACGAGCAGCCGGGGCGAGCCGTCCAGCCGTACGCCCAGTTCCTCGGCGACCTCGCGCACCGCCGCGCGGGCGGGCGGCTCGCCCGTCTCGACGACCCCGCCGGGGAACTCCCAGCCGGGTTTGTACGTGGGGTCGACGAGCAGCACCCGGTCCTCCTCGTCGAAGAGCAGCATCCCGGCGGCCAGCGTCTCGGCGGTCGGCTCGGGGGTCTGCACGATCTCGCAGGCCCCGGCCCCGGCACGGACGGCCGCCGCCACCCGCTCGGCGGTCTGCCGGGGGGTCAGCTCCGAGGTGTCCACGACGTGCGCGTCGGCGGTCAGCCACGGCAGCGCCGACCGGTACGGGGCGAGGTGATCGAGGGCCCAGTCGCGGACGGTTCCGGCGGCGGCCCCATCGGTGGCGCTCCCCCCGTGGCCGCTGTCGCCGTCCCGGTGACCGCCGCCGTCCCGGTCACCGCCGCTGCCGGCGGGTATCTCCCCGCGCCCGGCGATCCGGCCGCGCAGGATCGATTCGCCCGGGTGCAGCAGGACATGCCGCACCGCGATCCGCCGGGAGGCGAGGCCGCCGAAGATCTCGTCCCGGTACTCCTGCTTGAGCAGAGTCATCGGCACCACCAGCGGTCCGCCCGCCTCCGCGAGGAGGGCCGCTCCGGTCTCCACCACGAGCCGCCGCCAGGCCGGCAGGTCCTGGAAGTCCGGCACTTCGTCGAGGCGCTTGCTCGGGAGCATCGCGCGCAGGCCGTACCCGACCAGCTCCGGTTCGTATAGCACACTGCCCGGCAGCAGGTCCAGCAGTTCCCGCGCGGCGGCGCTCTTCCCCGCGCCGAACGCGCCGTTCAGCCAGACGATCACGGTTCCCCCTCTTCCGTAGCCCTCTGTGAGTTGCCCGGAACACCCTGCCACGGAAACCCGTTCGAGCGGCGATACGGCTCGCTGACGCGCGTACGTTCCGTCGCGGAGGGAACGGCGGGCGCGGGGAGACCGGTTCTCAGCCCTTGCTCGCTCCAGTTCTGTGCCCTCTCTACGGACTGAGGAGCGTGGGGAGTTCGGCCAGCGAGTCGATGCGCCAGTCAGCCTGGGTGGCGGCTGGGGTATCGGCCCAGAGGTGGCCCCAGGGTCCACGGCGGAGGTGTGCGGTGCGAAGTCCGGCTGCTGCTGCGGGGGCGACGTCGTTGGCGGGGTGATCGCCGACATACACGATCTCGTGGGCCGGTACTGCGGCGAGTCCGACGACCCGGCCGAAGAAGGCGGCGGACGGTTTGGCGACGCCCCATTCACCCGATGTGGCGATGGCATCCGCAGGCAGGTCGAGGTCGCGGAGAAGCTCACCGGCGCGGACGGTCTGGTTCCCGGCGACGATAACGCGGAACCCGGCGGCTCGGAGCGTGGTGAGGGTGGGGCGGACGTCGGGGTACAGGTTCGTGTCGTCGAGGGCTTCTCCGAGTCCTGCGGCTTCGCGGGCTGCGTATCCGGCGTCGACGTCGATGCCGGGTTTGAGGAGGCGGACGGCATCGGCGTTGTCGCGGCCTTGGGCGACGACGGCTCCGACGAGTGCGGAGAGCGTGTGCCGGGGGACGTCGAGCCAGTCTGCCCACGAGTTCCAGTAGCAGTCGTCGCGGGTGATTGTTTCGCCGATGTCGAGGGCTACGGTGCGGATCATGCGGTCAGGGTAGGGCGGGTATCAGGGGCCGCTTGTCGCCGTCCCCGGATACCAAGTGAGCCATGCCCCCTCCCCTCCCGCGTCTTGCTGCGGCCTGTCTCGCGATGAAGCGAACGACGCGATCCGCTTGTTTGTGCGGTCGCGTCGGGGGCTGGTGTGGACGGCGGAGGACCGCGCGGAGTACGCGCGCCTGCTGGAGGCGTGGTCAGCTGCGGCGCTCCGCCGCAACGCGTGTTCGGCCGCTTAAGATCTCGGCGGGACACAGCTTAGGCTGTGCCCGCCGGCGGGCAGATCCGAGGCCGCGGCGGCGGCTCCGACCAGGCCCGCGTCGGTTCCCATCCGCGCCGGGACCACGACCAGTTCGCGGACGAAGGACAGCGTCGCGTAGTCGCGCAGCGCACGCCGCAGCGGGTCGAAGAGGACGTCACCGGCCGAGGCCACGCCGCCGCCGATCACCGCGATCTCGATCTCGACCAGCGTCGCGGTGGCCGCGATGCCCGCCGCGAGGGCCCGCGCGGCCCGTTCGAAGGAGGCCAGCGCGATCGGGTCGCCGGCTCGCGCGCCCGCCGCGACCGCCGCCGCGGTGACGTCGCCGTCCGGGCCCGGCAGCCAGCCGTCCCGCAGCGCGCGCCGGGCGATGTTGGGGCCGCTCGCGATGCGCTCGACGCAGCCGCGTCCGCCGCAGGGGCAGGGGTCGCCGTCGAGGTCGACGCTGATGTGGCCGATGTGACCAGCATTGCCGGTGGGGCCGGGGTGCAGTTGGCCGCCGAGCACCAGCCCGCCGCCGACGCCGGTCGAGACGACCATGCACAGGGCGTTGTCCCGGCCGCGCGCCGCGCCGAGCCAGTGCTCGGCGGCGGTCATCGCCACCCCGTCGCCGACCAGCGTCACGGGCAGCCCGCCGACGCGCTCGCGGACGTGCTCGACGAGCGGGAAGTCGCGCCAGCCGGGGATGTTGACCGGGCTGATAGTGCCCCGCGACGCGTCGACCGGGCCCGCACTGCCGATGCCGACGGCGCTCGCCGCGGCCCAGCGCCCCGAGCGCGCGAGTTCGTCGAGCACCGAGGTGACCGCCCGCAGCACCGTCGCACCGTCCTCGCGGGCGGGGGTCGGCCGCTGGGCGCGTACGAGCAGTCGCCCGTGCCCGTCCACCAGAGCTCCCGCGATCTTGGTGCCGCCGATGTCCAGCGCGACGACGAGGTCGGTGTGCATGGGTGTGGAATCTCCTGGTGGGGGCGTAGGACCGTGCTCAGAGGGTCAGTCTTCCGTCTTCTGACAACGTTGTCCAGAGACTATGCTCGACGCCACTCCCCTTCTGCTGAGAAGTGGGCGCCGCACCCGTTCGACGACAGGACCCGCCACAGTGGCCGACACCGCCCGTACGCCCGAACGCCGTTACGGTACCCGGCCCACCATGAAGGACGTCGCCGCGCGCGCCGGGGTCGGTCTCAAAACGGTCTCCCGGGTGGTCAACGGCGAGACCGGGGTCACCCCGGACACCGAGCGGCGCGTGCAGGAGGCGATCACCGCCCTCGGCTTCCGCCGCAACGACAGCGCCCGCATCCTGCGCAAGGGCCGCACCGCCAGCATCGGGCTCGTCCTCGAAGACCTCGCGGACCCCTTCTACGCGCCGCTGTGCCGCGCCGTCGAGGAGGTCGCCCGCGCGCACGGCGCGCTGCTGATCAACGGCTCCAGCGCCGAGGACCCCGAGCGCGAACAGGAACTCGTACTGGCCTTCTGCGCCCGACGGGTGGACGGCCTGGTGATCGTCCCCGCCAGCGACGACCACCGCTATCTGGAGCCGGAGATCGCGGCCGGCATCGCCACCGTCTTCGTGGACCGCCCGGCCGGGCGGATCGACGCCGACGTGGTGCTCTCCGACAGCTTCGGCGGCGCCCGCGACGGCGTCGCCCACCTGATAGCGCACGGCCACCGCAGGATCGGCTTCATCGGCGACCAGCCGCGCATCCACACCGCCAAGGAGCGGCTGCGCGGCTACCGCGCCGCGATGGCCGAGGCGGGGCTCGACGTGGCCGACGCGTGGGTCTCGCTGGGCCCCACCGAACCCGAGCGGGTGCGCGACGCCGTGGTCACGATGCTCGACGCGCCCGAGCCGGTCACCGCGCTCTTCGCGGGCAACAACCGGGTGACCGTGACGGCCGTCAAGGTGCTGGCCCAGCGGACTCGCAAGGTCGCGCTGGTCGGCTTCGACGACTTCGAACTCGCCGACCTGCTCTCCCCCGCCGTCAGCGTGGTCGCCCAGGACGCCGTCCAACTCGGTCGCACCGCCGCCGAGATGCTCTTCCGTCGGCTGGACGGGGCGGCCGAGGCCCCGCGCCGGGTCGAACTGCCCACCCGGCTGATCGCGCGGGGCTCGGGCGAGTTGCGGCCCTGAGCCCGCGCGGCGCGGCTGGTGGGGTGACCGTGGTGGTCGATCAGCCCGCCGGTGGGGGGTGTCCTCAATCTCCCCCAGACTTCGTCCGGGGGTGCCCCCAACGGGCTGAATTCAGCCCCGCCCCGCAAGCGTGTCCAGATCCGCCCGTGTCATCCCCGTGAGGCGTGCGACCTCCGCGACGTCGACCGCGCCGCAGTCGAGCCCGCGCAGCAGATAGCCGCTGAGCGCCTTGGCCGTGGCGGGCTCGTCCATCACGGCGCCGCCCGCGCGGCCGACGTAGGCGGTCAGCCGGGCCGCGGCCTGCTCCAGGCCCTCGCGGTAGAAGGTGTAGACGGCGGCGTAGCGGGTCGGCAGGTGGCCGGGGTGCATGTCCCAGCCCTGGTAGTAGGCGCGGGCCAGCGAGCGCCGGACCAGGCCGTGGTGCAGCCGCCAGGCGTCGTGGACCTGCTGGGTCGGGCCGACCGGCAGCACGTTGGTGGAGCCGTCGGAGAGCCGGACGCCGGTGCCGGCCGCGGCGACCTGCATGACCGCCTTGGCGTGGTCGGCGACCGGGTGGTCCAGCGACTGGTACGCGGCGCTGACGCCGCAGTAGGCGCTGTAGTCGAAGGTGCCGTAGTGCAGGGAGGTGGCGCGGCCTCGCGCGGCCTCGATCATGAGGGCCACGGTCGCGCGGCCGTCGGGGCCCAGGATGGACTGGGTGGTCTCGATCTGGATCTCGAAGCCGATCCGGCCGGCCACGAGCCCGTGCGCCTTCTCGAACTCCTCGCACAATCGCACCATCGCGGTGACCTGCTCGGCGTAGGTGACCTTGGGCAGCGTGAGCACCAGCCCGTCGGGCAGTCCGCCGGCCTTCATCAGGCCGGTGAGGAAGATGTCGAGGGTGCGGATGCCGCGGTCGCGGACGGCGGCTTCGAGGCACTTCATGCGGATGCCGATGTACGGGGGCACGGAGCCGCTCCCGGCCCCCGGGGCGGCGCTCCCCGCGACGGCCTCGGCGACGAGGCGCGCGGCCCGCGCGGCGGCGGCGTCCTCCTCGGCGTCGGGGCGCGGCCCGTAGCCGTCCTCGAAGTCGATCCGCAGATCCTCGACCGGCTCGCGCAGCAGCTTGGCGCGGACGCGGTCGTAGACGGCCTCGGCGAGGTGGTCCGGCAGCCCGAGGACGCCCGCGAAGGCCTCGGCGTCGGGGGCGTGCTCATCGAGCGCGGCGAGCGCCTGGGCGCCCCACGAGCGGACGGTGCCGGCGGCGAAGACGTCGCCGGGTACGTAGACGGTGTGCACGGGCTGGCGGGTGCCGGGATCGCCCGGGAAGCGGCGCGCGAGCTCCGCGTCCACGCCCGTCAGCGACGCGCCGACACTCTCGCTCACCGCACCCGCAAGGGTTGTTGCCACCGTCTCCTGCTGCCCCATTCCGCACCTTCCTATTTTCCGCTTCATGGAATCAACTATCCGTAGAGCGAAGTTATCCGCGCCTCGTCCGCAGGTCAACACCCGTCCGGCACGTGCGAGGCCCCCGCATGACCGGCATGCGGGGGCCTCGGTGCGAGCAGGGCTCGTGAACCCGGCGCGGTCGGTCGACGGGGTCAGCCCTTGCGGGTCTTGACCTCGTCCGTCAGCTGCGGGACGACCGCGAAGAGGTCGCCGACCACGCCGTAGTCCACCAGGTCGAAGATCGGGGCCTCGGCGTCCTTGTTGATGGCCACGATCGTCTTCGACGTCTGCATGCCGGCGCGGTGCTGGATCGCACCGGAGATGCCCGCCGCGATGTAGAGCTGCGGCGAGACGGACTTGCCGGTCTGGCCGACCTGGTTGGTGTGCGGGTACCAGCCGGCGTCGACGGCGGCGCGGGAAGCGCCGACGGCCGCGCCGAGCGAGTCCGCGAGGCCCTCGATGACCGGGAAGTTCTCGGCGCCGTTGACGCCGCGGCCGCCGGAGACCACGATCGCGGCCTCGGTCAGCTCCGGGCGGCCGGTCGACTCGCGCGGGACACGGGAGACGACCTTGGTGCCAGTGGACTTCTCGTCGAAGGCGACGGCGAGCTGCTCGACCGTGCCGGCGGCCGGAGCGGCCTGCGGAGCGGTCGAGTTGGGCTTCACGGTGATGACCGGGACGCCCTTGCTGACCCGGGACTTGACGCTGAACGCGGCCGCGAAGGCGGACTGCGTCGCCACCGGGCCCTCGGCGCCGGACTCCAGGTCCACCGCGTCGGTGATGATGCCGGAGCCGAGGCGCACCGCGAGGCGGGCCGCGATCTCCTTGCCCTCCGCGGAGGACGGGACGAGCACCGCGGCCGGCGAGACGGCCTTGACCGCGGCTTCGACGGCGTCCACCTTCGGCACGACGAGGTAGTCGGCGAACTCGGCCGCGTCGACGGCGAGCACCTTCACCGCGCCGTACTCGCCGAGCACCGAGGCGGCGGCGTCCGCGCCCGCGCCGAGGTACAGGGCGACCGGCTCGCCGATGCGGCGCGCGAGCGTCAGCAGTTCGAGGGTGGGCTTGCGGACGGCGCCGTCCACGTGGTCGACATAGACGAGAACTTCAGCCATGGGATGGGTCTCCTGCGAGTGCGAAGAATCTGGGGAGGTCGGGAGGGGCGCCGGAGCCCGGAGGAGCTGCCGGCCCGCGAGGCGGAGCCGCTAGATGAACTTCTGGCTCGCGAGGAACTCCGCGAGCTGCTTGCCGCCCTCGCCCTCGTCCTTCACGATCGTGCCGGCCGTGCGCGCCGGGCGCTGGGTGGCCTCGTCGACCTTGGTCCAGGAACCGGCGAGGCCGACCTCGTCCGCCTCGATGCCGAGGTCCGACAGGTCGAGCGCTTCCACCTTCTTCTTCTTGGCGGCCATGATGCCCTTGAACGAGGGGTAACGCGCCTCGCCCGACTGGTCGGTCACGGACACGACGGCCGGCAGCGCGGCTTCGAGCTGCTCGGTCGCGCTGTCGCCGTCGCGACGGCCGGTGACCTTGCCGTCGGTCACCGAGACCTCGGACAGCAGCGTCACCTGCGGCACGCCGAGCCGCTCGGCGAGCATCGCCGGCAGGACTCCCATCGTGCCGTCGGTGGACGCCATGCCGCAGACCACGAGGTCGTAGCCGACGTGCTCGACGGCCTTGGCGAGCACCAGCGAGGTGCCCAGCGCGTCGCTGCCGTGCAGGCCCTCGTCCTCGACGTGCACACCCTTGTCGGCGCCCATGGACAGCGCCTTGCGGATCGCGTCCTTGGCGTCCTCCGGGCCGACGGTCAGCACGGTGATCTCCGCGTCATCCGCCTCAGCCGCGATCTGCAGCGCCTGCTCGACGGCGTACTCGTCGAGCTCCGACAGCAGTCCGTCCACGTCGTCGCGGTCGACGGTCAGGTCCTCGGCGAAGTGCCGGTCGCCGGTGGCGTCGGGCACGTACTTCACACAGACAACGATCCTCAAGCTCACGCCGGCTCTCCTACTGCATCGTCTTCGGGCCCGGGGGCGTCCCCGGTCAATCCTGCTGGCTGCGTTCTCTTGGCAGCATAGGCGTCCTGTTCGGCGATTCCCGGCCGGGACGGCCTGCGCTCCGACCAGAATATTACTCGCCAGTACATCCAGCACATTCCCCGGAATCAAGCCCGCGGAACTGTGATCTGGCCAACGAATCAAAAACGGGACGTCTCAGTCCCGCAGCTCGTTGAAACGACCCTGGTGGTAGAGCAGCGGCCGGCCGCCGCCGTCGGGGAGCGCGTCGAGCGAACCCTCGACGACCTCGGCCAGGACGACGCGGTGGTCGGCGGCGGGCACCCGGGCCACGATCCTGCACACCAGCCAGGCCAGCACGCCGTCGAGCACCGGGACGCCCTCGGGGCCGGTACGCCACCGGGTGGGCTCCGCGAAGCGGTCCGCGCCGCTGCGGGCGAAGGACGTGGCCAGCCTGCGCTGGTGCGCGCCGAGGATGTGCACGCCGATGTACTCGGCCTCGGCGATCACCGGCCAGCTGGAGGAGCCGGCGCCGACGCCGAAGGAGATCAGCGGCGGCTCGGCGGCGACCGACGCCAGCGAGGTCGCGGTGAAGCCGACCGGCCCCGAGCCGCTCGCGGTGATCACGGCGACGCCCGCGGCATGCTGCCGGAAGGCCGAGCGGAAGAGATCGGGGGCTGCGAGCGGTGGGGCGACGAGATCGTGGGCGGCCGTCATGGAGTTGTCCTCGCTGTGGGTACGAGCCGGTGCCGGGCTGGAGTCGTGGACGCTCAACAGCTCGGACAGCGCGCGCTCGCAGTCCGGACGAGGTCGACGTGCACCCGCCCGTACAGAAGGATTCCTGACCGCATCATGTCAGCCTGACGACACCCGGAGGGGGCCGTCAAGTGCTCTCCTGGAGATGGGAGATGCGTCACGCGACGATCATGAAATTTCCGTCGCTCGCGGGCTTATCGGCCCAAACGGCCCGCCTGTCACAGGGCCCCGAGCCTCCTGCGGCCCCGCCCGTCCCGCTTCCCCGCCGCTCACCCGGCCCCGGCCGCCGTACGACACCGCGTCACACGACCAGGCCGAGCGCCGCGATCACATCCGCGGTGCGCGGCTGCCCCTGGGCCCGGCGTACGACCCGGCCGTCGGCGTCGAGCACCATCACCGTGGGGGTGCCCTGGATCTCCAGCCGTCGGACCAGGTCCAGCTGCGCCTCGGCGTCGACCTCGATATGCGCGACGCCCTCCAGCATCCCGGCGACCTCCGTCAGGGTGCGCCGGGTCGCCCGGCACGGCTGGCAGAACGCGCTGGAGAACTGGACGAGCGTCGCCCGCTCGCCCAGCCGCTCGGCGGCCAGTTCACCGGCCGTCAGTCGCAGAGTCATCTCCCCAGGATGCCGCACCGGCCTGACCTGTGCGGACGCCCGCCGGTGTCCGCCGGGTGTCCGCCCGGCGGCCCGCGGGGGCCGCGAGTCGTGATGAGGATCTCGTCGTAGCACGCCGACGGGGGTAGCCGATAGGCCCGACATCAGGCACGATCAGCTGATAGCCGATACCTACGGCCGCGTAACTTGAGCTCGGAAATACCCATTCCCCCGGGCACAGAAGGGTCTCCCCCGACATGGCAGAGCTTGTCTATCCGCCGGTGATCGCTGTCGCCCGCACCATGTTCAAGGCGCTCGATCTGCGCTTCGACATCGACGGCACCGACAACATCCCGCGTCGTGGCGGGGCCGTCCTCGTCAGCAATCACGTCAGCTACCTCGACTTCATCTTCTGCGGCTACACCGCCCACCCCGCGAAGCGGCTGGTGCGCTTCATGGCGAAGGAGTCGGTCTTCCGGCACAAGGTGTCCGGGCCGCTGATGCGTGCGATGAAACACATCCCGGTGGACCGCACGCAGGGCGTGCACGCCTACGCGAACGCCCTCAAGGCACTGCGCTCCGGCGAGATCATCGGGGTCTTCCCCGAGGCGACGATCTCCCCCTCCTTCACCCTCAAGGGCTTCAAGTCCGGTGCCGCGCGGCTCGCCCAGGAGGCCGGCGTCCCGCTGCTGCCGATGGCCCTGTGGGGCACTCAGCGACTGTGGACCAAGGGCCACAAGCGCGAGATGGGCCGCAACCACATCCCGATCACCGTGCGGGTGGGCGAGCCGATCCCCGCCGACCCCGACGAGCCCACCAACACGATCACCGAGCGGGTGCGCGGCCGGGTGCAGGAGCTGCTGGAGGCCGCCCAGCGCGCCTACCCGGTACGCCCCAAAGGCCCGGACGACACCTGGTGGGTCCCCGCCCACCTCGGCGGCACCGCCCCGACCCCGGCGGAGGCCGCGGCCCGCGACCGAGGCTGAGGCTTACGGCTGCGGCCGACCCGTAAGCCCCGGCCGGGGGCCATTGCGCGCCGTGCGCGCCCCGGTCCCGCGCTAGTTCGCCTCGCTCATCTCATGAATCTCGATGCGCGCCTCAGGAACGGCCTTCGCCAGCGTTTCGGCGAGTTCGGCTGCCGCCGCCGCCAGTTCGTCGAGCGGCATCGGGTCCAGCCGCTCCAGCAGGAACACCGCGTTCACCGACTCCTCGGTCAGCCGGGTCCGTACGCCCTGTCGCCAGTTCCACCGCCGGCAGGTGACCCCCGTGTCGTCGCGCCAGACAGCCTCGCCCGCGTCCGGCCGCTCGATGACCGGCTCGCCGCCCGCGGCGGTCTCGAACGTCTCGTCGCCCACGGCCCGTACGAGCCGCATGGCGCCGTCGATCCGGTCGGTGTCCTCGCCCCCGACGGGGATGAGGTGCGCGACGCTGACCGCGTTGTAGAGGTCCACGAGCCGGTTGACGCGGGGCAGTCCGCCGTCGGCCAGCGCCCGTCGGGCGAGCGCCTCGGCCGAGTTGCGGGTACGGGAGGGCTTCGCACCGAACGCCGAGTACGCGGCACGCCAGGCGATCATGTGGGGGTGTTCGTGCGGAGCCTGTCCGCCGAGGCGCTCCGCGAGGCGGCGGCCGGCCTCGTCCAGCAAGGCCGAACCGTATGCATCGCTCGGCCCGTTGACGAGGCCGCTCGCCCGTACGGCGAGATAGCGGAAGCTCGGCGACAGGGCCCGCATCTCGTCGGAGACGGTCAGGGTGAGGGGCATCGCTCGCCTTTTCTCTTCGGTCCGGTCCAGGCTTGCGAACCGGGTGCTGATCCGGGTGGTTCGGCGCTTCCGCGCGGGGCGCTTCAGAGCTCCGTCGGGAGCGTCCGCCACAGCTGCGGCCCGTCGACGCTCTCCTGGAGGGATTTCAGCACAGCGGGCGGGGGCGTCGCGTACAGGGTGGGGTAGTCGACCTCGCCGTGCTCCGGCCGCGACACCGAGGCGAGCCGCTCCTCGTCCAGGCAGAAGCGCGCGTCCACACCGGGCTTGTTGCCGCGCGGGTCCTGCCGGGCCCACTGTTCGCGGCCGGGGAGCCTGAGCGCGACGAGCCCGTGCAGCACCGGGTTCGCGCCGTCCTCGTCGGCCAGCCGCTGATAACAGAGCCCCGCCGGGATCGACTCGGCGCGCAGCAGCGCGGTGAGCGCGTGCGCCTTGGCATAGCAGATGCCGGTGCGCTGCTCCAGGACGTCGGAGGCGCGCCAGGTGACCCGCGGGTCCCCGCTGTCCGCCGAGTGCGGGACGGTGTCGCGGACGAACTCGAAGGCCGCCTCGGCGTAGGCGTACGGCTCCGGCGCACCGGCCCGCAGCCGGGCCGCCGTCTCGCGGACCAGTGGGTGGTCGTGGTCGATGGCCTCGTCCGCCGCGAGATAGGCGGACGGGTCCGGGTTTTCCGGGATCAGTTGCATGGCTCGGGAGCGTAGCCATGCGCCCGACCGCACGTCAATGACTTTACGGTCGAGCGCATACCTATGCATTGCTACTGCTGCGGAATCCCCCGGTGACTACTTGGCCATCTCCTCGGCGAGCGCCGCCGTGAAGGCGTCCACATCGGCCTCGGTGGTGTCGAAGGCGCACATCCAGCGCACGACGCCCGCGGGTTCGTCCCAGAAGTAGAAGCGGTAGTTCTTCTGCAACCGCTCGCTCACGTCGTGCGGCAGCGCCGCGAAGACCGCGTTGGACTGCACCGGGTGGATGATGTCCACGCCGTCGACGGCCCGCGCCGCCGTCTCCAGCCGCTTGGCCATCGCGTTCGCGTGCGAGGCGCTGCGCAACCACAGGTCGCCGGAGAGCAGCGCCTCGAACTGCACCGCGACGAACCGCATCTTGGAGGCGAGCTGCATCGAGAGCTTGCGCAGATGCTTCATGGCGCGCACCGCGTCCGGGTTGAGCACCACGACGCACTCGCCGAAGATCAGGCCGTTCTTCGTGCCGCCGAACGACAGGATGTCGATCCCGGCGTCGGTGGTGAACTCCCTGAGCGGGACGCCCAGCGAGGCCGCCGCGTTGGCGATCCTGGAGCCGTCGAGGTGCACCTTCATGCCGTGCTCGTGCGCGTGGTCGCAGATGGCCCGAATCTCCTCGGGCGTGTAGCAGGAGCCGAGTTCGGTGGTCTGGGTGATCGAGACGACCTGCGGCATCGCGCGGTGCTCGTCGTCCCAGCCGTACGCCTGGCGGTCGATCAGCTCGGGCGTGAGCTTGCCGTGCTCGGTCGGCACCGTCAGCAGCTTGAGCCCGCCGACCCGCTCGGGCGCGCCGCACTCGTCGACGTGGATGTGCGCGCTCTCGGCCGCGATCACCGCACCCCAGCGGTCGGTGACCGCCTGGAGCGCGACGACGTTCGCGCCGGTGCCGTTGAACACCGGGAAGACCTCGGCGCGCGGCCCGAAGTGGCCCCGGAAGACGTCCTGGAGGTGCGCGGTGTAGTCGTCCTCGCCATACGCGACCTGGTGGCCGCCGTTGGCGAGGGCTATCGCCGCCAGGATCTCCGGGTGCGCGCCCGCGTAGTTGTCGCTGGCGAAGCCGCGCGCGGCGGGGTCGTGGCGGCGTTTCGCGTCGGTGCCGGGCGCGCCCTCGGCGGGTGCGCCGGGCGTCACGATTGCGGAGTCAGCCACAGGCGCTTTCCATTCACTTCCTGAGCGGGCTTCTCCCACGCGCCGGCGATGGCCTCGGCCAGCTCCTTGACGTCCGTGAAGCCCGCGAACTTCGCATTGGGCCGCTCCGCGCGCATCGCGTCGTGCACCAGTGCCTTGACGATCAGGATGGCAGCCGCGGCCGGCGGGCCCTCCTCGCCCCCCGCCTTGCGGAAGGCGTCGGCGAGGGCCAGGGTCCACGCCTCGGCGGCGGCCTTGGAGGCCGCGTAGGCGGCGTTGCCGGCCGTCGGCTTGCTCGCTCCCGCGGCGCTGATCAGCAGGTAGCGGCCGTTGCGGCTGCGCTGCAGGCTCTCCTGGAAGGCGAGCGAGGTGTGCTGCACGGTGCGGACGAGCAGGTTGTGCAGCACATCCCAGTCGGCGAGGTCGGTCTCGGCGAAGGTCGCCGAGCCGCGCCAGCCGCCGACGAGATGGACGACGCCGTCGACCCGGCCGAACTCCTTCTCGGTGCGGTCCACCCAGGCGCGGGTCGCACCGAGATCGAGCAGGTCCACGGTGTCGCCGGTGACAGTGGCGCCGCCGTGGGCGTAGCGGGCCGCGTCGACGGCCTCGGCGAGCCGGGCGGGGTCCGCGTCAGCGGCGACGACGGTCGCTCCGGCCTCGGCGAGCCGCAGCAGGGTGGCCCGGCCCGCGGGCCCGGCCGCGCCGGCCACCGCCACCACGGCGCCGTCGAGCCGTCCGGTCGCGTACGTCGGTGTAGTCATGATCGTCGTCCTTCGTGGCAGGCGGCGGGAGAGGGTCACTCGCTCAGACGGCCGCTGGTACGGCCGGCTCCGCGGTGATCCCCTTGGTCGAGGCGATCACATCACGGAGCTTCTTGGCGAGCGCCTCGTAGAACATGCTGAGCGGGAACTCGTCCGGAAGCACGTCGTCCACGAGCTTCCGCGGCAGCTTCGTCAGGTCGAGGGCGTCCGGGCCCTTGGCCCATACGGAACCGGGGTGCGGGGCGAGGTACGTCGAGACCAGGTCGTACGCCGCGAACCAGTGGACCAGCTTGGGCCGGTCGATGCCGTCGCGGTAGAGCTTCTCGATCTCGGCGCACAGCTCGTTGGTGACCTGCGGGGCGCGGTCCCAGTCGATGTGCAGTGTGTTGTCCGTCCAGCGTACGACGTCATGCTTGTGCAGGTACGCGAAGAGCAGCTGGCCGCCGAGGCCGTCGTAGTTGCGCACCCGGTCGCCGCTGACCGGGAAGCGGAACAGCCGGTCGAAGAGGACGGCGTACTGCACGTCGCGGCCCTGGGCGACGCCGTCGGCCTCCAGCTTGACGGCCTCCTTGAAGGCGGTCAGGTCGCAGCGCAGCTCCTCCAGGCCGTACATCCAGAACGGCTGCCGCTGCTTGATCATGAACGGGTCGAACGGCAGATCGCCGTGGCTGTGCGTGCGGTCGTGGACCATGTCCCACAGCACGAAGGCCTGCTGGCAGCGCTGCTGATCGCCGATCAGCTCGCGGACGCCCTCGGGGAGCTGGACGCCGAGCGTCTCGACGGCCGCCTCGGTGACCCGGCGGAAGCGGGCCGCCTCGCGGTCGCAGAAGATGCCGCCCCAGGTGAAGCGCTCCGGCGCCTTCCGGACGGCGATCGTCTCCGGGAAGAGCACCGCGGAATTGGTGTCGTAGCCGGAGGTGAAGTCCTCGAAGGTGATGCCGACGAACATCGGGTTGTCGTAGCGGGTCCGCTCCAGCTCGGCGAGCCAGTCGGGCCACACCACGCGCAGCACGACCGCTTCGAGATTGCGGTCGGGGTTGCCGTTCTGGGTGTACATCGGGAAGACGACGAGGTGCTGGAGGCCGTCCGCCCGCTGCGCGGCGGGCTGGAAGGCCAGCAGGGCGTTCAGGAAGTCCGGCACGCCGAAGCCCGCGTCGGCCCAGCCGCGCAGGTCCGCGACGAGCGCCTGGTGGTAGGCGGCGTCGTGCGGGAGCAGCGGGGCGAGCGCCTCGACGGCCGAGACGACGTGTCCGAGTTCGAGTTCGGCGTCGACCCGGGTCGGGGCCTCCGCCGCCTCGAAGTCGATCGAGCCGTCCTTCGACTGCCAGCGGCGGATGACTTCCACCGCTCCCTTGAGCGCCGGCCAGGCCGGCTCGTCGATCACGCGCTCCGCAGGCGAATCGATACCCTGCACGACTGCAGGCGAAAGAATTTCCGTCATCACAACCCCTCCACGGGAGAACCTCGCGTCTGGACACCGTATCCGGGCATGCTTCTTCTACTCAAGTGGGGAGGCGGCAAATTATCCTGCCTACCCCCAGTCCGGACCGCTGTTTTTCCTGCCCGAGGCCGCTCCGACAAGAGCGGTGGCCAATCGGGCCATGGCCTCACGCGCCTCGTCGAGCGCTTCGGACCGTGCGAGAAACCCGTGAAACATTCCGGAAAATCGCTCCTGCTCCACTGGCACCCCAGCCCACTGGAGCCGCTCCGCGTACGCCTCGCCCTCGCCGCGCAGCGGGTCGCAGCCCGCGGGGATCGCATACGCGGGCAGCGGTCCGGCCGGACCGGCGGGCTCCCGTCGCCCGGACGTCAGCCTGCGGAGGACTCGCCCACGCACGGGTGAGGGAACTCGGCGGTAGCCGCGGACGGCCGGTAGGACAAGGGTGTTCCGGCTTTTCCGCCGCCTTCTGGAGTTGACCCCCTTGAGCACTCGTGCCGTCGTCCTCGCCGCCGTGATCACCGGCCTGATCCTGGGGGTCGCAAGCACCCGAACGGGCCATTCCGCGCCCTCCCCCGGTGCCCGTTCCGCTGTCACCTCGGCCCGTTAGGCTGTGCGCCGCCGTACAGAGCCGCATACGGCCGTGCTCGGCCGGCAGCGGGCGAGAGCGGCCGACGTCGACGGAAGCGAGAGAGTTTTGACTTTCCTGACCATCGGACACCGTGGAGTGATGGGCGTCGAGCCGGAGAACACTCTGCGCTCCTTCGTCCGCGCCGAGCAGGAGGGTCTGGACGTCATCGAGCTGGACCTGCACCTGAGCAAGGACGGCGCGCTGGTCGTGATGCACGACGCCGACGTGGACCGCACCACCGACGGCAAGGGGCCCATCGCCGACTTCACCCTCGCCGAGCTGCGCGAACTGGATGCCGGCCGGGGCGAGCGCGTCCCCGTCTTCGAGGAGGTGCTCGACGCGGTGCGCTCGCCCGTCCAGGCCGAGATCAAGGACGTGGCCGCGGCCCAGGCGCTCGCGGAGGTGATGCACCGCCGGGAGTTGGTCGACCGGGTGGACGTCATCTCCTTCCACGACGCCGCCCTCGCCGAGACCAGCAAGCTGGTGCCCGGTGTACGCACCGCGCTGGTGGCCAGCCGGTACGGCCTGGACGTCATCGACCGGGCGCTGGCGGTGGGCGCGGGCATGCTCGTGCTCAACATCCGCAGGCTGACCCTGGAGCTGGTCGAGCGCGCGCACGCGGCGGACCTCAAGGTCATCGGGTGGACCGTCAACACCCCCGATCACCTGAAGCTCGCCCGCGGCCTCCGGCTGGACGGCGGCACGACCGACTTCCCCGAGATCAAGAGCGCCGCGCGCTTCACGGCCTGAGTCCGGCGCTCCGGTCGCCCCTGGGTCCCGTGCCGCACCGCCCGGGGCCCAGGGGCGACCGGCGTTACGGGCCTCGCCGCCCGTACCGCACCGTCGCCGTCCGCGGGGATGCTCCTACGGGTGTCAGGCGGCGCTGTCCCGGGCGGCGGGCCCGGCCAGCGGCTTGACCAGCAGCTCGAAGGCGAGGTCGGTGCGCTGCGGGATGCCGAAGCGCTCGTCGCCGTACGGGAACGGGGTCATCGTGCCGGTACGGACGTAGCCGCGCCGCACGTACCAGGCGATGAGGTCCTCGCGCGCCGAGATCACGGTCATGTGCATCTCCCGTGCGTCCCACTCGGCCCGGACGAGCCGCTCCGCCTCGGTCAGGATCACCTTGCCCAACCCCGCGCCCTGCAACTCCGGGCGCACCGCGAACATGCCGAAGTAGGCGTTGTCACCAGTGGCCCCGGTGACCCCAGTAGGCCCAGCCGCCCCACCGGCCGCGCCGGGCCGCTGTTCGAGCTGACAGCACGCGGCCAGCTCGCCGTCCAGTTCCACCACCAGCATCCGGCTCGCGCTGTTCGCCACCACGGCCGCGACCCCCTCGGGATCGGTCCGCTGCCCCTCCAGCAGATCCGCCTCGGTGGTCCACCCCGCGCGGCTGGCGTCCCCGCGATAGGCGGACTCGATGAGTCCGACCAGGGCCGGGACATCAGTGGCGACGGCGGTCCTGAAGGTCGGCTCGGCGGTGCGGTGGTCAACGGCGTCCATGAAGTTCAGCGTCCTCTCGTACGGTCGGCCTGCTGGCTCGGCAGGAGGCTAACAAGCCGCGACCGGCCGGTCGACCGGTGCCCGTCCGGGCCCGGCGCGGGCGGGTCGGGGCCGCCGGCGAGGTTTTGTACCGCGCGCTGCCGTGCAGAGTCCTGGGCATGGTGCATGTACTGAGCAGTCGGATGCTTCTGCGGCCCACCGACTTGGAGCGCTCACGGGCGTTCTACGGCGAGGCGCTGGGGCTGGCGGTCTACCGGGAGTTCGGGACCGGGCCGGAGCGCGGGACGGTCTACTTTCTCGGCGGCGGGTTCCTGGAGGTGTCCGGACGGTCGGACGGGCCGCCCGCGCCGGGGCTCCAGCTCTGGTTGCAGGTCGCGGACGCCGCCGCCGCGCACCAGGAGCTGGTACGGCACGGGGTGAAGATCCTGCGGCCTCCGAGGAAGGAGCCCTGGGGGCTGGTGGAGATGTGGATCGAGGACCCGGACGCGGTGCGCATCTGCGTGACCGAGGTGCCCGAGGATCATCCGCTCAGGTATCGCCCCTGACGGGCGGCTGAGTGGGAACGGGCCGCACCCGGCCGCTCCGAGCCGTAGCGGCGGCGGCCGAGGCGGCTCACGCTCCCCCATGTTGCGCCCGTGCGCTCCCGTGTGCGGGCGCGGGCGCGGGAATCTTCCGGACATACCCCGTTCGGGAGGTGCGCCGTGCACGGATCGCCATGGGTCGGCTGGCCGCTAGTGCTGCTGTGTGCCCTCACCGGCGGGTACTGCCTGCTCAGAAGGCGTGCGGGGCCGCCGGAGCTACGGCGGACCGCGGGCGGTGACGCGCTGATGGGCCTCGGCATGGCGGCGATGGCACTGCCCGCCGCCGTACTCGATCCACGGCCGTGGGGGCCGGTGCTGTTCGCCGTCGTATTCGGCGCGGTGGTGGCGCGGGCGCTGCCGCTGGTGCGGCGCGACCGGCATCAGCTGCACCACGCGGTGGGCGCCTTCGCGATGGTCTACATGGCGCTCGCGATGACCGGCGCTCCGGCCGGCGCGCACACGGCCGGTCACGCCGGGCACGGCATGGGGCAGCCTGCCGGCGGAGTGCCCGCGCTGACCGGGGTGCTGCTCGGCTATTTCGCGGTGTACACGCTGGTCGTCGGGGTGCGGATGGTCCCGCTGCGGATGAGTGCGCCGGTGGCCGTAGCGGGCGGCGGCGACGGAAACGGTGGCGGCGACGCGCTGGAGCCGAGCGGCGCCGGCTGGCTGTCCCGGCCGGAACTGGCGACCGCCTGCCGAGTGGTGATGGGCATCGCGATGTTCGCCATGCTGCTGACGCTGTAGAGCGGTGGCTCTGTGGGCTCTGTGGACGCTGCCCCCGCCCCCGCCCCTCCCGGAGAGCCGTGGGATGCGTCACTCCGCGCACGCGAACATACCCATGAGTAGCCGCCCACTCGTAGGCTGACGCCATGATGGTCCCGCTAGCACTGTTGCTGCTCGGCGCACTGGCCGCGGCAATGGCGCCGCGCCTCCTGGCCCTTTCCGATTGGCCGGACCGCGAGCCGGTGCTCGCGCTGTGGGTGTGGCAGTGCGTGGTCGCCGGTGTCCTGCTGTGCTGCGTGCTCGCCATGGCGCTGAGCGCGGCGGCGGCCTGGACGGCCGTACGCGGCCATGTCTTCGCCCCCGCGCCGCACGGCGTGATGGAGGCGTACGCACTCTCCGCATACGCCCCCTGGGCCGCCCCGGTGGCCCTGCTGCTCGCCTGCGGGGGCGTGTGGACGGCCGTGATGCTCACCCGTGAGGTGCGCGCCGCGCGCGCACGGCGGAGTCAACGGCGCGCGGAGCTGCTCGTGCGCTCCCCCCTGCTGCCCGGCGAAGAGCCCTCGGGCGAGCGGCTGGTGGTGCTGGAAGGCGTCCGCCCCGAAGCCTGGTGGCTGCCGGGAACCGCTCCTCAGCTGGTCATCACCACGGCCGCCCTGCGGCGTCTCAAGGGCCGCCAGTTGGACGCCGTGCTCGCGCACGAGCAGGGCCACGCACGCGCCCGTCACGACTGGTTGCTGTACTGCTCCGGCGCGCTCGCGACCGGATTCCCGCAGGTGCCGGTCTTCGCGGGCTTCCGCGACCAGGTCCACCGGCTGGTGGAACTGGCCGCCGACGACGTCGCCTCGCGCCGCTTCGGCAGGCTGACGATCGCCCTCGCGCTGGTCGAACTCAACGAGGACCGCGGGGTGTTCGGCCCGTGCCCGACCCACTTCGCCCAGGTTCCGCAGCGGGTCGACCGACTGCTGTCCCCGACCCGGCGGTTCACCGCGGGGCGCCGGCTGCAGATGACGGCCGCCGCCGCGCTGGTCCCGGCCGTTCCGCTGCTGGTGGCGTTCGTACCGGGCCTGCGAGCGCTGACATAGCATCCGGGGCGGATGATCGGGGAGGATCGCCCCATGCAGGCACCAACGCTCCCCTCCTCAGCACCGACCGGTTCGCCCTCCGGCTCCTTCGTCGCGTACGTCCGCGCCGGGGTGCTGCTCACGGTCCTGAGCACCGTCCTCCTGGTGCTGGTAGCCGTCGAATGGGGCCCCTTGCTCACCGCGGACCGGTGGATCGCTGAGACCCTGCACCGCTCCGCGGTCGAATCCCCGGGCTGGGTGCGCGCGAACCGGGTGCTGTCCGACTGGGTGTGGGATCCCTGGACGATGCGCGTCCTGCTCGCGGCGACGGCCCTGTGGCTCATCCGGCGCGACGAGCGGTGGCTCGCCGTGTGGGTGGTGGCCACGGCCGCGCTCGGCACCGCGCTGCAACAACTGCTCAAGGCCGCGGTGGGCAGGGAGCGCCCGCAGTGGCCCGACCCGGTCGACTCGGCGCATTTCGCGGCCTTCCCCTCCGGCCACGCGCTGACGGCGACCGTCACCGCCGGACTGGTCATCTGGCTGCTCCGGTCGCACGGGGTCCGAGGGCGCTGGTTCCATAACGCCGTCGCGGTGGCCGTGGTGTCCGTGCTCGGCGTCGGCTGCACCCGGCTGTACCTCGGGGTGCACTGGCTCTCCGACGTGGTGGCGGGCTGGCTGCTCGGGCTCGCGCTGGTGGCCCTGGCCGCCGCGGCGTTCACCCGTTGGGGCCCGGGACCCGGCCCCGGGCAGCCATCGCGCCCGGCGCACCCGCCCACCCCTTGCGCGCCCCCCGACAGCGACAAGCCGACCTTGCCCGGCGGGAAGTGAGCGGGAAGGATCGCAGGCATGGCGATCAAGGCGGTTCTCTTCGACTTCTCGGGCACGCTCTTCCGCATCGAAACGACGGCCTCCTGGCTTCGGTCGGTTCTCGACTCCGCCGGGATCAGCGTTCCGGAGAGCGAGTTCGCACGCTGCACCGAGCGGCTGGAGGTGGCCGGCGCGCTGCCCGGCGGGCCGGCGCCCCGCTCCGTACCGCCGGGGCTCGCGCAGTTGTGGCACGACCGCGACCGCACCGCCGAGTTGCACCGCGCCGCCTACACGGGCCTCACCCGGGAGGCCGAACTGCCGTGGCCCGGCGTCTGCGAGGCGTTGTACGAGCGCCACAGGGAACCCGCGGCCTGGACGCCCTACCCGGACGCCGCCGGGGTGCTCGGCGAACTGCGCGGTCGCGGCGTCGGCGTCGGGATCGTGAGCAACATCGGCTGGGACCTGCGGCCGGTGTTCCGCGCTCACGGCCTGGACGCCTTCGTCGACAGCTATACGCTGTCGTACGAGCACGGCGTCCAGAAGCCGGACGGGCGGCTGTTCGAGACGGCGTGCCAGGCGCTCGGGGAGGCGCCGCAGGACACCCTGATGGTGGGCGACGACCGGCACGCCGACGGCGGCGCGGCGGCGCTCGGCTGCGCGGTGCACTTCGTCGACCATCTGCCGGCGGCGGAGCGGCCGGACGCGCTGCGGGCGGTGCCGGCCCTGGTCGGCTGAGGACCGGCTACGGGATGACCACCTCGGTCTGTATCGCGAGTTTCAGCTCCGCGAACATCAAGGGCGTCGCGATCCGCTTGTCGCCGGCCGCGCGGGCGCTGATCTTCAGTCCGACCGGCGTTCCCGGCCGCACGAACATCTGCCACATGTAGTTCTTGTACTGCCCGCCGCCGGTCTTCGAGGTGTCGCAGGTGGCGGTCGAGTTGTAGCCGGTGGACTCGCCGAGCGGGTCCCGGACGAAGCGCGCCCGGTACTCGTGCGGCACCGGGTCCGCCGCCCAGAAGACCATGGCCGAGAGCGTGCCCCACCCGTCATGGCTCGGCCAGATGAGACCGGAGCGGGGGTCGGGGAAGGTCGAGAGCTCGCCCGCGGGCTCGTCGAGACCGTTGCCCGCGTCGTGCATCTTCCACGGGTCGTACGACTCCCCCACCGGATCGTAGGGGAAGCGCACGAGGTGATAGCCGTCGCTGTCATAAGCGACGCGCTGCGGGCCGGTGCCCGGGGCGCCGGGGTTCCAGATGAGCGAACAGACAGCGACGGCCATCACACACTCCTCATTCAGGGCCCGCCCGCCGAAATCAGGGGCCGTGCCCTATCTATCAGCCCCCGGCGACCAGCGGATAGTGGTCTGACAGGTTGGTGTAGGTGTATTTCTTGCCCCAACTCGACACGGTCCAGGGCGCGGACTGCTCCTTGATCACGTCGTTCTTCCAGTTGGCCGGGCGGGCGTGGCCCGCCCGGTGCAGCACATAGTCGAGGTCCTCGCGCGGGTCGTCCGGATAGCGCTCGGCCGCGATGGAGTTGTCGCGGGTGTCGAACGAATAGGCGTGCCCGGTACGCGCGTCGGCGCCGACCATGCCAGCGTCGTTGATCATGCTCGCGTACTCGGCGCTGTGCGAGTCGACGTTCAAGTCGCCCGCCACCATGACCTGTTCGCCGGCCGGGATGTTCTTGGCCGCCAGGAACGCGTTGATCTGACGGAACTGCTTCGCGCGCGTCGCGACGGCCTCGCCGGCCCCGCAGCCCGGGTCCGTGGACTGGGTGTGGGTGCCGACCATGTGCACCTTGGCGCCGTTCACATTGAGAACGGCGTACGCGAAGCCCTTGTTGGACATCCAGTCCGAGCCGCAGGCGTCCTTGTAGACGTACTGCTCCTTGCGCAGGATCGGCCACTTGCTGAGGATCGTGACGCCCCCGTCCTCGGGGGTCGTGGCCGAGTAAGCGCCGCCGGTGGCGTCCCAGCCGCTCTTGCTCCGGCCCACGACCGGCGTCTGGTGCGGGTACTGGCCGGCCACGGTGCTCTTGAGCGCGTCGGAGGCGGAGTTGTCGAACGCCTCCTGGAGGACGACGACGTCATTGCCCTGGACGAAGTCGGCGCCCGCTATCGCCTTGGCCCGGTAGTCCTGGCCCCAGTTGGGGTAGAGATTCTTGCTCATCAGGAAGGCGTTGTACGTCAGCACCTTCAACTGCGGCACAGCGGCTGCCGACGGACCCGTCACCGGGTCGGCCGACGGAGCGGCGACGGCTTGCGGGGCCCCTGCCGCGAGCGCGGAGGCTGCGAGTGCGGCGGCGAGGAACGCGCCGTGCGCTCGGCGGGACGTGGGATGCGGCACTGCATCTCCCTGCTGGTGGGGGAAAGACTGGCGCCGCACATCAAATCAGCTGTAGTTACTCCCTGGTAACCGGTGGGAGGTACTTTCCGCGCACGGCAGGTGAATTCGCGTGCGGCAGAGCCCGGTTCGGCGCGTCGAGTTCGGCGGGTCCGGTTCGGCGAGGCCCGGTTCAGCGAGGCCGCGCCGGCCGCCCCGCCGGCGTGTACCCGGCCGGGCGGGGCGGACGGCGCGGCGGGGGCCACCGTCGGGGGAAGCGGCGACCCGGCCCCGTACTCGGCGGATCCAGGTCCGCCGGCACGTCGAGTGAACCGCGCCCCCGCCGGGCGCGGGACCGTGTGAATCTCCCGACTTCGGGTGCGCCGTTCACACCCCGTGCGAATTCCGCGCGCCCCACGCCCCGCAGGCCCCACGCCCCTCGCAACAGGCGCGCCGCGTCAGCGCCGGCCGGGCCAGGGCGAGCGCCTCACCAACTCGGCCCACTCCAGGTCGTCCTGCCCCGGAACGAAGCGCCCGGCCCCCGACCAGCGCCGGATCAGCGAGTCGTAGATCGGCGTACCACCCGGCTGAGGAACCGATTCTCCTGACTCGGCGGGAGGAGGCCACCGCTCCCACCGCTGCTTTGTCGTCGCGTTCACACACAACCAACGGAGGGAGAACCTCTGGAGACACCACGGGGAGCCGCTATCACCCGCACGAAGGACCCGTCGATCCGGCGGCTCCCCCGACCCGCAAACAAAAACCACCGATTTCGGGCGATCCCCCGCGCCGCCCGAAATCGGTGGTTGTACCGGATTCCTTCCTTGACGGGAGGGACATCCGGACACCTCCTGAGTATATTGGCTCAGAGCCAGTCAACGCAGGAGTTACAGCATGTCCCCGCGCAGCGCATCGGTCAATGAAGAGTTGCGTCGACGTTCCCGCGATCGGCTGCTGCAGGCGACGGTGGAACTCGTCGGGGAGCGCGGGTACGAGGCGACGACGCTCGGTGACATAGCCGACCGGGCGGGCTCCGCGCGCGGCCTGGTCTCGTACTACTTCCCGGGGAAGCGCCAGCTCCTGCAATCGGCGGTGCACCGGCTGATGCACATGACGCTGGCCGCGGAGCTGACACGCGAGCCGTGCGTGGATGCCGGTCCCGAGCGGCTGGCGCGGGCGATCGACGCGATCCTGGGCCTGGCCCGCGACCATCCCAAACTCATGCGGACCCATATGGCGGGCATCCTGCAGGCCGAGGGGTTCATCCAGTGCCCCGAGCAGCAGCGGCTCGCCGCCCTGCTGCGCGACACCGTCGTACGCTACGGCTCTCCCGACCCGGACCCCGATTACAGCCTGCTCCGCGCGTTGCTGATGGGCGCGGTGGTCGCGGTGCTGCTGCCGGGCGCCCCGATGCCGATCAGCCGGCTCCGCGCGGAGCTGTTCCACCGGTACGGCCTCGCGTGGGAGCTCGGGCGCCCGCCGGGCGAGCTGCCGCCCGGCGGGTTCCGGTTGCCGGCGGCCGATCCGCGGTGAGGGATCAGCGCCGGGTCTCTTCGCGCGAGTGACGCGCGTGGGTGATCAGCGGTAGTCGGGCTGGGTCTGGACGTTGAGCTCGCCCAGCCGCACCTTCTTCGCGCTGTCCGTGCGACGGTCGTTGATCTTCAGAACGTCGAAGCCCTTGGCGATGTCGTTCGAGAAGATGTAGCCGTTGTAGTAGTACGCCGACCAGGAACCGCCGGTGACCATCGAGTCCGTGGAGATCGGGCCGCGCTCGAAGTAGCCGATCTCGTGGGGCTTCGAGGAGTCGGTGAAGTCCCAGACCGAGATGCCGCCCTGGTACCAGGCCTGGACCATGATGTCGCGGCCCTTGACCGGGATCAGCGAGCCGTTGTGGGCCACGCAGTTCTCGGTGTCCGCCTGGTGGCGCGGGATCTTGTAGTAATTCTTGAAGACGAGCTCGCGCTTGTCGCCCTTGCCGACCAGGTCGTAGATGCCGTCCGCGCCGCGCTTCGGGCCGACTTCGGCGTTGCAGGTGGCCGCGCCGCCGCCGCCGAGCTCGTCGGTGAAGACGACCTTGGTGCCGCGCTCATTGAACGTGGCCGAGTGCCAGAAGGCGAAGTTGGCGTTGTCCGTGACCCGGTCGATCACCTTGGGCGCGGCCGGGTTGGAGATGTCCATCAGGATGCCGTCGCCCATGCAGGCGCCCGCCGCCAGCTTCAGCTTCGGGAAGGTCGTGATGTCGTGGCAGCCGGAGGTCTTGGTGACGCCCGGGTTGGTGGGGCCGCCGGGGTTGCCGCCGTCCGGGAAAAGCACCGGGAAGTCGACGATCGCGGCCTGCTCCGGGGCCTTGCGCGGCACCTTGATGACGGAGATGCCGTCGTGCGGCGGCCGGCAGTCCGGGAAGGTCTCGTTCGGCGCGTACGACGAGACGTACACGTAGACGTCGCGGCGGTCCGGCGCCAGCGTGTGGGTGTGCGAACCGCACGCGGTCTCAACGGCCGAGACGTACTCGGGGTTCTTCTTGTCGCTGATGTCGAAGATCTTCATGCCCTCCCAGGAGGACTTCTCCGTCGCCGGCTGCGAGGTGCTGTTGCAGGAGTTGTCACTGCGCGACGAGTCCGTGGAGAGGAAGAGCAGGTTCCCGGAGACCGAGATGTCGTTCTGCGCACCCGGGCACAGCACCTGGCTGACGGTCTTCGGCTTCTTCGGGTTGCTGACGTCGTAGATCACGAAGCCGTCGTAGTTGCCCGCGAAGGCGTACTTGCCCTGGAAGGCCAGATCCGAATTGGTGCCCTGGAGCGCCTGCTTGGGAAGGCTCGCGAGGTGTTCGATGTTCTTGCTGTGGACGATCTCGTCCACCCCGGGTATCTCGCCGTCCTTGATGGCGCCCCTGGTGTCGGCCGCCTGTCCCTTGGACACCTCCTTGCCGGCCCGCTCGCCGGGATCGGGGGTGGCTGCCGCCGGACCTGCCACCAGCAGCGCGGCGACCAGGCCGCATGCGGTCGCTGCCGCACCGAGGTATCTGCGCCGTACGCGGGTTTTTTGCAACAACGTCACTGTGGCCTCCCTGGGTTCCGTTCGAAATCGAACGGTTCACGAACCCCGGCAGTATCGCGCTAAGCATGTACGTCCCAACAGACGGCAACGAACACGTAATGAAGTTTTTCAATCATTCGCGAACCCCTACGTGCTATTACGGTCTCCAATGACCGTGTACGCCCCAGGAGGCCCCCGTGTTCCACCGCCGATTGACGCAGCGCGCCCGCTCGTTGGCCGTCGCGGCGTCGCTCGCCGCGACCGTGCTCGCCCTCGGCGGCTGCACCGCTGACGCGGACGGCAGGGCCGACGGGGGTAGCGCGGACCATCGCGCGGGCGGCGGGCCCTCGGTCGTCGCGCCCGGCAAGCCCGGCGAAGCGGCCCGGACGCTGTCAGCGGACGAGGCGAGGAAGGCGCGCCCCGACGACACTCCCAACTCGGCGGACTTCGACTACGTACGGATGATGATCCAGCATCACGAGCAAGCCATCGTGATGACCGAGCTCGCCGCGAAGCGCGCGGACTCGACCAAGGTCGAGCGGCTCGCGGACCGGATCGCCGCGGCCCAGGGGCCGGAGATCAAGGCGATGGAGGGCTGGCTCAAGACGCACGGTGGCGCGAAGAAGCGGGCCGGCGATCATGACCACACGGGCATGCCGGGCATGGCCACCGAGAAGCAGCTGGACGCACTGCGGGCGGCCCGCGGGGCGGAATTCGACGAGCACTTCCTGAAGCTGATGATCACCCACCACACCGGCGCGATCAGCATGGCCACGACTGTGCTCTCGGACGGCAACAACGTCCTGGTCGAGGAGATGGCCGGCGATGTGATCGCGCAGCAGACGAGCGAGATCGGCCGGATGCGGAAGCTGGCCTGAGAGCCGAGGATCAGCGCCTGACGTGCGTTGCCTGACGTGCCTGGCAACGAGGCCGCCCCATCCGGCTGCGGCTGGCCTGGGGAGTAAAAATAGCACTTTACGTCACAATCGGAACATGATGGAACAGTGGGGAGCCCCGGCAACGGCACGTGCAACGAGTCCCAGGGCAGCCCGTTGGGCCGCGCCCGGCCGGAGGCCCACTCCCGCAAGACCACCCATAGTGCGATCCTGGACTCACCCTGCGGGAAGGAGTCCGCTGTGCTGCGCGTCGCGGTAATCGGTTCGGGACCGAGCGGGGTCTACACCGCCCAGTCCCTGATCCAGCAGCAGGTCGTGCCTGACCTGGAGGTGCACGTCCTGGACCGGCTGCCCTGCCCGTACGGCCTGGTGCGGTACGGCGTCGCACCCGACCACGAGAAGATCAAGTCGCTGCAGAACAATCTCCGCGCCGTCCTGGAGCACCCGGCCGTGCACTTCCTGGGCAATGTCCGGATCGGCGCGCCGGGGCTGGAGCCGGCCGATCTGCTGCGCGGCTACCACGCGGTGGTCTACTGCGTCGGCGCGGCCACCGACCGCCGGCTCGGCATCCCCGGCGAGGAACTGCCCGGCAGCGTCTCCGCCACCGACTTCGTCTCCTGGTACAGCGCCCACCCTGACGCGGCGGGAAGCGGCTTCGCGCTCGGCGCCCGCTCCGCGGTCGTCATCGGAGTCGGCAATGTCGCGGTGGACGTGGCTCGCATCCTCGGGCGCGGGGCGGACGAACTGCGCGGCACGGACATCCCGCACGCCGCCCTGGACGCCCTCTCCGGCAGCCGGGTGGCGGACATCCACATGGTCGGGCGGCGCGGCCCCTCCCAGGCCAAGTTCACCACCAAGGAGCTGCGCGAACTGGGCGCGCTGCCCAGCGCGAGCGTCCTCCTGCGGGCCGACGAGCTGTCCATGGACCCGGACTTCACCGACCCCGCCGGGCTGCCGACGGCCAACCGCCGGAACGTGGAGGTCCTGCGCGGCTGGGCCGCCGTGCCACCTTCCGACCGGCCGCGCCGGCTCCATCTGCGGTTCTTCCTTCGGCCGGTGAGCGTGCTCGGGTCCGAGCAGGGGGTGACCGGCGTGCGCTTCGAGCGGACCCGGCCGGACGGCCGGGGCGGAGTCGTGGGGACCGGGCGGTTCGAGGTCGTCGAGGCACAGTTGGTGCTGCGTTCGGTGGGCTACCACGGGGTGCCGGTGCCCGGGCTGCCGTTCGACGCGGAGCGCGGCACGGTGCCGCACGCCGCGGGGCGCGTGCTGCGCGATGGCGCGCCCTCCCCGGGCGAGTACGTCGCGGGCTGGATCAAGCGCGGCCCCACCGGGGTCATCGGCACCAACCGGCCGTGCGCCAAGGAGACCGCCGGTTCCGTGCTCGCGGACGCGGCGGCGCTCGTCGGGCGAGCGCTGAGCGCCGATCCGCGCGAGGTCATGCGCGCCGCCGGTCAGGAGCCGGTCGAGTGGCCGGGCTGGCGGGGCATCGAGGCGGCGGAGGCCGCGCTGGGGCGGGAGCTGGGACGTAACAGCGTGAAGATCCCCGACTGGGACGGATTGCTGACGGCGGCCCGTACGGGCGGCTGAGCCGTCAGGCGTCGCCGAGCCGCGAGGCCTGCCGGCCGGCCGCGGTGAGCACGCTCTCGAGCAGGCCGGGGAACAGTGCGTCCAGGTCCGTCCGGCGCAGCCCGTTCATCTTGGCCGTTCCGCGGTAGACCTGCTGGATGACTCCGCTCTCGCGCAGCACCCGGAAGTGGTGCGTGGTGGTGGACTTGCTGACCGGAAGGTCGAAGAGCGAGCAGGACAGCTCCTCGCGGGCCGTGGCCAGCGTGCTCACGACGCTCATCCGCATCGGGTCGGACAGCGCGTGCAGGACGGCTTCCAGCCGGATGTCATCGCGCGGCGGGTGCTCCAGCGAACGGGAGGGCTGCGCGGGGGCCTGCGTACGGAGGTGCGCCCCGGGCCGGGCCGGCGGGCTCGCCGCTGTCGGTGTCCGCGGTGCCTCTACGGGTGCCTGCACGGTGGGACTCCTTCCGCTGTCCGGTGCGACGCCCCGGCATTCCCGATTGTACGAGACCTCTCGTATTTTGACATCCGCCGTAGTACGCGTGGATCACGATCGAGACGCGGACCGACCGACCGGCCGGCCGGCTTCGGGACCACGCCGATCCCGCAGCCCGACGGCGCGGCCGCCCCATTCCCCGACGGGGAGCGGAGAGCGGGACGGCCGGGTGCCGCCTGTCGGAACCCTTCGGACAGTGAACGCGGTTGGGCACACGGAATCCGCCTTCGCGCCCCGGGCGGGGTGCGCGAAGGCGGGTACGGAGACCCCGCCACTACCTGAGGTCCTCGTGGCGTCGGCGGTCCTGGCGATACCAGCGGCTCCGGCGATCACGGGCGTAGCGCCGGCCCCAGCGGTCCTGACGATCGCGGTGGTCCCGGTAGTCGCGGTAGTCCGGGTAGTCCGAATCGCCGCGATAGCCCCGGCGTCGGGCTCCCCCTCGGCCGTAATGGACGGCCCCGTAGACGACCACGGCCGCGGCCACCCACCAGAGGGGATTGAGGAACCCGAGGCCGAACAGGACCACGACGGGAATGAGCAGCAGAGCGAGCATGGAGG
>NZ_JAYMZR010000065.1:0-37656 GCF_035828615.1 Streptomyces sp. H27-D2
CCCGACCGGCCGCGCCGCCGCCCGGGGGGCGGACGGACTGCGCCGGCCCGGCTTCCGAGGGCTGCGCGTGCGCCCCCTCGCCGGCGCCGTTCCAGCTGTCGGCGATGCCGTTGCCGCGGCTGGTCAGGGCGTCCACCGCGAGGCGTGAGCCGCGCGCCGGGCCGCGCAGCCCCGCGCCCCGGTTGTCGAGCACCGAACAGCCGGTGGCTCCCACCGCTTCGGTGCTGTCCACCCGCAGGCCGTCGCCTTCGTTGCCGGACAGTTCGCAGTCATTGAGCAGCGCCCGCGCCCCGGCCGCCACCAACACGCCGTGCTGCGCACCACCCTGCACCCGGGAGCGGGCCATGGTGAGCTCCGCGCCCTCCTCGACGGCGACGCCCTGGCCGCCCGCCTCGCCGATCTCGCAGTCGCGCAGCGTGCAGCGCCCGCCGGAGCCCACGGAGACGCCCGCGCCGCCGGTCCTGCGGAACACGGTCCGGCCGGCGTACGGGTCGCCGCCGTCCGCGACCCGGAGCCCGGAGCGCTTCGAGGCGAGGATCTCCCCCTCCTCCAGCCGTCCCCGGCCCTCCGCCAGCACCTCGACGCCGTATCCGCCGACCTCGGATATCTCGACCCGGCGCAGCAGCGGATTGGCGCCGCCGCGCACCACGACGCCGCTGCCCGCGCCGCCGCGCACGGTCAGCCGGTCGAACTCGGCGGAGCAGTCCTCGGTCAGTTCGACGCCCGCGGCCTCGCCGTCGCGCACGGTCAGCCGGGTGAACACCGGTCCCGAGCGGTCCCCTGCCCACACCCCGGCGGAGCGGGCCTCGGAGACCACGCACTCGTCCAGGACGCCGCGTGCCCGGCCGATGACCCGGATGCCGTTGCCCCCGGTGCGCGAGGTGGCGCAGCGCTCCAGCCGGGGGTCGGTGCCGGAGTCGAGGATGACGCCATGCCCGACGGTGTCCTGGACGGTGCAGTCCTCCAGCGTGGTCCGGGCGGTGGAGGCCACGTAGATGCCCACCACGACGTCGCGGACAGCGGTGCGCAGCACGCGGGTGCTGCTCTCCTGTTCCAGGGCTATCGCGGGCTTCTCCGTGTCGGAGATGGCGCAGTCCTCGACGGTGCCCGCGCCCCGGCCGTTGGCGAGGACTCCGTTGCCGCGGGCGTCCCGGATGACGCAGCGGCGGACCGTGGGGTCGCTGCCCTCGCTGATCACCACTCCGGAGCTGCCGAGGTGTTCGAGGACGCAGTCCTCTATGACGCTGGGCGCGGTCGAGGTGTCGACGATGCCCGCGCCGGCCGGGTTGACGATCCGGCAGTCGCGCATCGCGAGCGAGCCGCTCTCGCGGGTGAGCACGGCGGCCCAGGACGCGCCGCTGACCTCGCAGTCCTCCAGGGCGGTCTGGCCGCGCAGCACGTCGACGGCGGGCAGGTCGTCGTCCTGTCCGCCGAGCGTGATGCCGGAGAGCTTGGCCGCTTCCGCCGTCACTTGGAGGACGGTGCCGCGGGGCGGGGCGACTTCGACGGTTCCGCGTCCGGCTTCGGCGGTGATGGTGACCATGCGGGAGACCACGAGGTTCTCCGGATACCGGCCGGGGGCCACGGTGATCACCGCGCCGTCGCCCGCTCGACGGAGGGCCTCGGCGATCGTCGGGTAATCGTCGTTCAGGTCCCGGCCGACCCTCAGATGGCGCCTCACGCGGAAGGTTCCTCCTCGACTGGCCTTGCGGGGCCGTTTACGCAGTTCGGGAGCCCTCATCATGCCTGTCCTGCCCGGCGCTCGCGCCGGGGCCCCGGATTGGCGGGCACCGCCGGGCACCGCCGGGCACCGCCGGGCACCGCCGGGCGCGGCAGGGCACCGCCGGGCACCGCCGGGCGCGGCCGGGGCCGGACGGTCGCGACCGGCGGGGGCACGGCGGCTCGGACTTGGCAGGCCTGCCGCTTCCCGCTCCGCGCGCCGCCACGGGCGGTACGCTGCCCAGCGGTCGGCGGACGATCTCCTTCCGCCGGCGCGGGTCGGGGCCGCGTCCGGGCGCACGGCTGAAGGGCCGCCACCGGCCCGGTGCCTGATCAGTGACGCTTCAACGCTCTCAACGCTTCGACACTTCGCACGACGACCGTTGGCCAGTGATCGTGGAGGTATGTGACATGGGTGAGCGCCGGACCGTGGACCGTCGCCGATTCCTCGCCGTCGCCGCCGGGAGCGTGGCGGTGGGAAGCCTGGCGGGCAGCGCCGCAGCCCGGCCGACACCCACGCCGGACGGCGGCGGTTCCTCCGACCCCGGCAAGCCTTCGGCAGGCGGGCGTCCGCTGTTCCTCGGCACGTACACCTCCGCCGACGGCGGCGGCGCCGGGCTCGGCCTCGCGCGCTACGACGCCGGGAGCGGGCTGATCACCTCGGCCGGAGTGCTGCCCGGCGTCGACAACCCCTCGTATCTCGCGCTCGCCCCCTCGGGGAAGATGCTGTACGCGGTGGCCGAGCAGCAAGCGGGCGGCGTGAGCGCCATCGCGATCGGCGACGACGGCGCGTTGCGGGTGCTGGGGACCCGCTCCACCGGCGGCAGCGGCCCGTGCCACCTGTCCGTACACCCCGGCGGGCGCCATCTGCTGAGCGCCGGCTACGGCTCGGGCAGCGTCGCGGTGCACCCCATCGGGGCCGACGGCGCGCTCGGCGAGCGTACGGACCTGGTCGTGCACAGCGACCCGAAGCCCGGCCCCGGGCAGAACGGGCCGCACGCCCACCAGATCGTGACCGCTCCGGACGGCCGGTTCGTGCTGTCCGTCGATCTCGGCAACGACACCGTCTACACCTACCGGCTCGATCCGGCGGCCGGCACCCTGCGGCAGCTCTCCTCGGCCGCGCTGCGGCCGGGCGCCGGGCCGCGCCATCTGACCTTCCACCCGTCGGGCGCGTACGCCTACCTGGCCAACGAGCTGGACAACACCGTCGTGGTCTGCGGCTACGACGCCGCGAGCGGCGAACTGCGCCCCGGCACACCGCAGTCCACCGGCACCGGCGGGGGCACGAGCTACCCGGCCCAGTTGCTGGTCACCGCGGACGGCCGGTTCGGCTATCTCGCCAACCGCGGGCACAACAGCATCACCCGCTACGCGGTGCGCGAGGGCGGGGCCCGCTTGGAGCTGCTGGACACCGTTCCGGTCGGCGGCGACTTCCCCCGGCACATCGCCTTCTCGCCGGGCGGTGAGCTGCTGTTCGCCGCGAACCAGAAGTCGGGGTCGGTCACCGTCTTCCGGGTGAACGGGCGGTCGGGCGAACTGGCCCGCGTCGGGAGCCCGTTCAGCGCGCCGGTCCCGGTGTGCGTACTGCCCCTCTGACGGCCGGTACCGGAGCCCGGCGCACCGGCCCGGCTCCGACAGCCCCCTCGGCCCCGACTCACCCCGGCCCCGGCCCGGTTGGACGCTCACCTCCGACCGGCGCGACCAGCTCCGGAGCGACAAGGGCGGGCGTCGGCAGCCGAGACGAGCGGCATCCGCCACGCCAGTCCCGCTCACCCTCGTGGTCCTGTGCGTTTCCCCGCCGGTGAACGAGAATCTCCGGCAACAACGACAGGTGCGGCCGGGCGGCCACCGACGACCGCCGACGCCGACCACCGAGTGGAGCGTGGACGGATGACGGGCAAGGAGCCGGTGACCGAGCTGGACCAGCCGTACAGCGCGGCGGGGGCGAGGCCGTCGTGTACGAGGTGGTTCCCGTGACGGCCTTCGGCTACGGCCGGGACGAGGAGTACAGCGCGACCCGCTGGCGCTTCTGAGCGGGCCGCCCGGGACCGGCGCCGAGTCGATCGGGCGAAGGTTCCCGGCACCGCGGGGGCGGGGGAGAATGGTGAGCATGTCTGCACCTCGCCGGTCCTGCCCGGTCTGCACTCGTGAGATCGCCGTGGTCGGCGGGCGGATCGCCCGGCACGACCCGCCCGGCCGCCGTACGGTCCTGGAGCTGGTGTCCTGTCCCGGCTCGCTGCGCATCACGCACCTCGGCAACGCGCGGCAGCACCCGCTGATCGACCTGGACGCCCCGCCGGTGCCCGGTCAGCTCCCGCTGTTCTGACGGTCCGACGGCCGGTCCGACGGCCGGCCCCGCCGACCGGGCCGTGACGTGTCGCCCCGACCGCCCGTCCGCGCGACCCGGCCCCCCGCCGGCCGCGTCCCAGACCTCGACGGGCGCGGCAATTCTGCCTCCATACGGGTGATTTGACAGGATTTCTCCAGCGCCTCAACCCGCCCCGGCATCGAGCCGGCGGCGATCGCCGCAGCGGCCCCACCACCCGGCTGGGCGGTTTCCACCGGGGCCAGTAGAGGGATTTTCACGACAAATCACCTATTTGCCTCTATTGCGATATGGCTACTTCCTGTGATCCTGGGAGAACTCATGGTGACCGCCCCCATCAACCAGGAGAAACCCCATGATCCTGTCCGTCTCCGGTGTCGTGCTGCTCGCCATCATCGTCTTCCTCTTCTTCCGCAAGGACGGACTCAAGGCATCCCATGCCGTGGTCTGCGCCCTCTTCGGCTTCTTCCTCGCGGGTACGGCCATCGCCCCCAGCATCAAGGCGGGCAGCGCAAGCCTCGCCAGCCTGCTGAGCGGCATCACCTTCTAGCTGCGGCCCGAGCTCTCCGCAACCGCTCCACGACCACCAGGAGACCGACGTGGCCCGGCGTCCACTGCCCCGCATCCTCACCACCAGCGCGCCCATCGCCCGCAGTCGCGAGTTCGCGCGCACGGCCGCAGACAGCGCCACCGACGTCTTCCAGCCGCTGATCACGCTCGGTCGCGGACTGCGCCGCATGGCAGCCGCCGGGCGGCGACGGTGGACGGCGACCCCCAAGGAACGGCGTGGTCCCGCGCTGTTCCTTGGGGCCGCCTGCATCCTGGTGATCGCCATGATGCCGTACGGGCCGCTGCTGGCCTTCGTCACGCTCATGGCTGCCGCCGCCTGGGCCGGGCGCGACCGGACACCGTCCGGGACCGGCCCGAGCGAGGCCGAGGCCGGCCGGCTCCAGGTCCTCTACGAAGCGCTGGTCCCCTATTTCGCCCTCGCCGACGCGCCGAATCCCCTCTACGCCCACGGCGGGGACTGGCAGGAGGCGTTCCCCGAGTACGCCTTCGACCAGAGCGCCAGGCTGACCCGGCTCCAGCTGCGCTACCCGGCGCACTTCACCGACGGCGAAGCCGAATCCCGCACCCGTATCGAGCAGTTGCTGCACACCAAGTCCGGGCGCGGCCGGGAGTATCTGTTCGAGTGGGACGAGGAGGCGAACCACCTGCTGATGACCGTCCTCGCCGCGCTGCCGACCGGCATCACCGCGCAGCGCTTCGTCACCTCACCCGGTGAGACCGTGCTCGGCTTCACCGACCCGAGCGCCGTCCGGCGCACCCTTCCGGTGACCGACGGCGACGGGACGCGCGACGCGTCGCCCGTGGTGTGGCGCACCGGCTCCCGCTCCACCGAGCCCCATCTGCTGGTGCTCGGCCAACCCGGCAGCGGGACCACGACGCTGCTGCGCTCGATCGCGCTCCAGGCGCTGCACCACGGCGATGTGCTGGTGATCGACGGCAGCGGCGCGGGCGAGTACGGGTGCCTGCTCGGGCGGTCCGGCGTGCTGGCCGTGGAGTGCGGCCTCGCGGGCACGCTCGCGACACTCGAATGGGCCGCCCATGAGACGGAACGTCGGCTGATCTCGGCCAACCGGGCCCGGCAGAGCGGCCGGAGCGCGCCGGACGACACCCGCCGGCCGCTGTGGGTCATCGTCGACCGGCCTTCGGTGCTCAGCCACCCGGCGGCGGCCGAAGGGCGCGTCGATCCGCAGGAGTTGCTTCAGGTGCCGCTGCGGCACGGCCGGACCGCCAATGTCACCGTCGTCGTCGCCGACCAGTTCGACAGCGTGGACGGGCTGGCGGAGACCGTACGTACGCACACCCGGGCGCGGGTCGTGCTCGGCCCGGCCTCCGGGGAGCAGGTACGAGCGGTGCTGGGCGTGCCTCCGCACACCACGCCGCGCGCCGACGTCCCGCCCGGACGCGGCTACGCGCGGATGGGAACCGGACCGGTGCACCGGCTGCAAGTGCCCGCCACGCCCGATCCGTACGACGACGAGGCGAGCGAGGCGCAGCGGCGGGCCGTGCTGGCGCTGCTGCCGGAGCGGGCTGTGGGGGTCGACGCGGAGCCGGCGGCGGCCCCCGCCGTCGAGCCTGCGGCCGGGCCCGTAGTCGTTCCCGCCGAGAGCTGACGAGCCGGGCGGCCCGGCCTGGACCCCGCCGGCCACCCGACGCTGCCGGTGCCCGAAGCCGTCAGCCCGTCCGCCCCTCAGGCGACGAAGCTACGCGGAGCGTCGGCCACCCCTGTCGCTCCGCTCTCGACGAGCCGCGCGGCGGTCGCGAGCCGGCTGGCGGCGGCGTCGGCGAGGGGGCCGCTCACGGTGAACGGGAGCCGCACGAAGCCCTCGAAGGCTCCGTCCACGCCGAATCGCGGGCCGGACGGAACCCGTACGCCGACGCGCTCACCGACTTCGGCGAGGCGGGACCCGGAGAGCCCGCCGGTGCGCACCCACAGGGTGAGGCCGCCGCGCGGGACCGTGAACTCCCACTCGGGCAGGTGCTCCCGTAGCGCGCCGACGAGCGCGTCGCGGTTCTCGCGGGCCTGCGCCCGGCGTATGTCGACGGCGGCCTCCCAGCCGCCGGTGTCCAACAGCCAGGTGACGGCGAGCTGTTCGAGAACCGGGGTGCCGAGGTCGGCGTAGGCGCGGGCGGCGACGAGACTGCGGATGACGTCGGGGGCCGCGCGCACCCATCCGATGCGCAGCCCGGCCCAGAACGCCTTGCTGGCCGAGCCGACGGTGACGACGGTGCTGCCCGAGGGGTCGAAGGCGCAGACGGGGCGGGGCAGTTCGAGCTCGGGGTCGAGCTTCAGCTCCGCCATCGTCTCGTCCACGACGAGCACGGTGCCGGCCGAGCGGGCGGCGGCCACCAGCTGTCGGCGCTGGTCCTCGTCGGCGAGCGCGCCGGTCGGGTTGTGGAAGTCGGCGACGACGTACGCCATCCGCGGGGCCGCGTCGCGCAGCACCTCACGCCAGACCGGCAGGTCCCAGCCGGCGAGTCCCTCGGCCATGGCGACGGGCACCAGCCGCGCGCCCGCTTCGCGCATCAGCTGGAGGATGTTGGCGTACGAGGGGGCCTCGACGGCGATGCGCTCGCCGCGGCCCGCGAGGAGGTGGCAGATCGCGTCGATCGCGCCCATCGCGCCGGTGGTGACCATGATCTGTTCGGGCATGGTGGGGATGCCGCGGGAGGTGTAGCGGTCGGCGAGCGCCTGGCGCAGCGCGGGGAGTCCGGCCGGGTAGTCGCCGTGGGTGTGGGCGTACGGCGGAAGTTCCTCCAGCGCGCCCTGAACGGCGCGGGTCAGCCAGGGCTCAGGGGCCGTAAGGGCCGCGCAGCCGAGGTCGATCATGGAGCCGAGCGTTTCGGGCGGCAGCGGTTCGAGCCCTCGCGCGGGCAGCGGGTTGCCCGCCGGGACGGCGGTCCAACTGCCGGCTCCGCGGCGGGATTCGAGGAATCCCTCGGCGCGCAGCGACTCGTAGGCGGCGGCCACGGTCGTGCGGCTGACGGCGACGGCGGTGGCCAGCTCCCGCTCGGCGGGGAGCCGGGCGGCGACGGGCACCCGGCCTTCGAGGACGAGCAGCCGGACGCCGTCGGCCAGCGCGCGGTAGGCGGGCAGCCGCCGGCCGCCCGCGCCGGGGCCGGCGGTGCGGGTCTGCTGCGAAGCGAGCAGCCGGGCGAGCTGCGTCGCTCCGACCGCCGAGGTCCACTGAGCCACTGGAATCAGTCCACCTTCCTCGAATTGGCCATGGATACGAATGATTTACATGCCACATGGTGACACGGGTCAGGCCACTCGTACCAGGAGGGAGCATTTTGTTGTCAGCGTCATCAGCGTCAGAGGGGGGTCGGGTCGCTCGCCGGGTCGTACAGCTGTATGTGGGGTTGGTGCTCTACGGGTCAAGCATGGCGCTTCAGCTGCGCGCCGGGCTGGGGCTCGATCCATGGGATGTCTTCCACCAGGGGGTCTCCGAGCGGGTGGGGCTGTCGATCGGCACGGTGGTGATCATCACGGGGGCGGTGGTGCTGCTGCTCTGGATTCCGCTGCGGCAGCGCCCGGGGCTCGGCACGGTCTCGAACGTCGTCGTGCTCGGGCTCGCGATGGACGCGGTGCTCGCCCTGACGCCGGAGCCGCGCGCGCTGGCGATCCGCGTCCCGCTGCTGATCTTCGCCGTCGTGCTGAACGGGGCCGCGACCGGCCTCTATATCTCGGCGCGCTTCGGTCCGGGACCGCGGGACGGCCTGATGACGGGGCTGGGCCGGCGCACCGGGCGCTCGATCCGGCTGGTCCGCACGGCGATCGAGGTCACCGTGCTGGCCGTCGGATTCCTGCTCGGCGGCTCCATCGGCGTCGGCACGGTCCTCTACGCGGTGGCGATCGGCCCGCTGTCCCAGTTCTTCCTGCGAATCTTCACCGTCCCCGCACGGAAGACCGACCGATTGCGGGACACCGTCCCGCAGCGGGACACCGATCGGCCCCAGACGGCCGAAACCCGTCCGGAGGAGGCCCTTTCGCCGTAGCCGGGAGGCCGTTCGCCGACCTCGGGGCCGAGCGGCGACGGCGGGCGCGCGATACTGCCGCGGTGAATTCCGTGAAGTGCGTACGCCACCCGTTCCTGGACCACCCCGCCCCGCTCGCCTTCGCCCACCGGGGCGGGGCCGCGGCGGGCCTGGAGAACACCGTCACGGCCTTCCAGCGGGCCGTGGACGCCGGTTACCGCTATCTGGAGACCGATGTGCACGCGACCGCGGACGGCGCGCTGGTCGCCTTTCACGACGCGACGCTCGACCGGGTCACCGACACGAGCGGCGAGATCCACGCCCTGCCCTGGCAGATCGTGCGGCGCGCACGGGTGGGCGGGACCGAGCCGCTGCCGCTGTTCACGGAGCTCCTGGACGCCTTCCCGCGCGCCCGCTGGAACGTGGACGTCAAATCGGACGCGGCGCTGGCCCCGCTGCTGGAACTGATCGCCAGAACCGACGCCTGGGACCGCGTGTGCCTGGGCTCCTTCTCCGAGGAGCGGGTGGCGCGCGCCCAGCGACTCGCGGGGCCGCGGCTGGCGACCTCCCTGGGCCGGCGCGGGGTGCTGGGCCTGCGGGTCCGCTCGTACGCGCCCGCCCTGCCGCTGGACCGGCTGTTCGGCGCGGCCGTGCGGCGCAGCGCGGTGTGCGTACAGGTGCCGCTGCGCGCCTCCGGCGTACGCGTGGTGGACCGCGCGTTCCTGCGCGCCGCGCACGAGCGGGGGCTCCAGGTGCACGTGTGGACGGTCAACGACGCCGGCCGGATGACGGAGCTGCTGGATCTCGGGGTGGACGGCATCATGACCGATCACATCGAGACGCTGCGGACGGTGCTGATCGAGCGGGGCGCCTGGATCACGGATTAGTCCGCCTGCCCCATGGCCTCTGCGCCTTCGCCGTTGCAGGTCAGCGGCATCGGGTGGCTAGTGCCGCGACCGGCGATGTTTGCCCCGAGCGGGGCACTAGAGTCTCCCAATCAGTCGCGTCGCGAGCCGCGTGCGGTGCCGGGCGGGCCAGGAGCCCGGGGCGCCGCACGCTGCCCCGCCTCCGGCGAAGGGCGGGGACGGCGAGGGGACGCGTGTGGACAGGGTTGCCGGGGACGTGACGGACACCGCGGGAGCGGCGCCCGAGGCCGCGGGGAGCGCTGTGGCGGTCGAGGCCACAGGGGGCGCGGGGGCCGTCGAGACCGCCGAGGAGCGTCGCCGGCAGCAGCGCGGCTGGTACTGCTACGACTGGGCGAACTCGGTCTTCTCCACGAGCGTCCTCACCGTCTTCCTCGGCCCGTATCTGACGCAGATCGCGAAAGCGGCGGCGGACGCCGAGGGGTATGTGCGCCCGCTGGGCATCCCGGTGCGCGCGGGCTCGTACTTCGCCTACGCGGTCTCGGCCTCGGTGCTGCTGTCCGTGCTGGTGATGCCCATGGCGGCGGCGATAGCCGACCGCACGGGCCGCAAGAAGCCGCTGATGGGCGCGTTCGCCTATCTCGGGGCGGCGGCCACGGCGGCGATGTTCTTCCTGGAGGGGGACCGCTATCTGCTCGGCGGCGCGCTGCTGATCGTGTCGAGCGTGTCGTTCTCGGTGGCGATGGTCCTGTGCAACGCGTTCCTGCCGCAGATCGCCGAGCCGCATGAGCGGGACGCGGTCTCCTCGCGCGGCTGGGCCTTCGGCTACGCGGCCGGAGCGCTGGTGCTGGTCGCGAATCTCGGCCTGTACATGGGGCACGAGGCGTTCGGGGTGTCCGAGAGCATGGCGGTGCGGATCTGCCTGGCGTCCGCGGGGCTGTGGTGGGGCGTGTTCACCCTCATCCCGCTGCGCCGGCTGCGGGACCGGCCCGCGACGGGCGGCCGAGCGGCCGGGGGTCCGCCGCGCGCCTCCCTGGGGCAGGGGTGGCGGCAGCTCATCGCGACGCTGCGCGACATGCGCCGCTATCCGCTGACGCTGGCGTTCCTGCTGGCCTATCTCGTCTACAACGACGGCGTGCAGACGGTGATCACCCAGGCCTCCGTGTACGGCTCCGAGGAACTCGGCCTGGACCAGACGACGCTGATCGTGGCGATCCTGCTGGTCCAGGTGCTGGCCGTGGCGGGCGCGCTGCTCATGGGCCGGATGGCGGTGCGCTTCGGCGCGAAGCGGACGATTCTCTGCTCGCTGCTGGCCTGGACCCTGACGGTCGGGGCGGGTTACTTCCTTCCCGCCGGGGCGCCCGGGTGGTTCTTCGTGCTCGCGGCGGCGATCGGGATGGTGATGGGCGGAAGTCAGGCGCTGTCCCGCTCGTTGTTCTCGCATCTGGTGCCGCGCGGCAAGGAGGCGGAATACTTCTCCGTGTACGAGGTGAGTGATCGGGGAACAAGCTGGCTGGGCCCCCTGCTGTTCGGGCTCACATACCAGCTGACCGGCAGTTATCGGGACGCGATCATCTCGCTGGTGGTGTTCTTCGCGGTCGGCTTCGTGCTGCTCGCGAGGGTGCCGGTGCGGCGCGCGGTGGCTGCTGCGGGCAACCCGGTTCCGGACCGGGTTTAGAGCTAGTGCTCGAAGGCCGGTAGTGTACGCCGTTGACCCATTAGGCGGACCGTTACTGCGCGCTAAAGAAGCGAAAACGGTGAGTCACATCTGCTAGCAGATGTGACAAACCGGGCAGTGGTGGGTACAACAGGGGCGGGACGACGGGCGACGCATGTCCCACATCGGGAATCTTCACCGCCGACCGGACGTTGACCTGATTGACGACGACAGCGACACCTGTCCTGTGGGCGAGAAGCCCGGGAGGCACGATTCATGAGTGAGCGAGCTCTCCGCGGAACGCGACTCGTGGTTACCAGCTACGAGACGGACCGCGGCATCGACTTGGCCCCGCGCCAAGCGGTGGAGTACGCATGCCCGAACGGCCATCGATTTGAGATGCCGTTCTCGGTAGAGGCCGACATTCCGTCGGAGTGGGAGTGCAAGGCGTGCGGCGCCACGGCACTTCTGGTCAACGGCGACGGCCCGGAGGAGAAGAAGGGCAAGCCCGCGCGCACGCACTGGGACATGCTCATGGAGCGGCGCACCCGCGAAGAGCTGGAGGAAGTGCTGGCCGAACGGCTGGCAGTTCTGCGCTCCGGAGCCATGAACATCGCTGTGCACCCGCGGGATAACCGCAAGTCCGCCTAACGGCGGCCGGAACACAACCGAACACTGAAGAGGCCCGGATCATCGCCGCGCGGCGATCCGGGCCTCTTCATGCTCTGTGACGTTCTGCTGCTCAGCGTGTCCATTGCCCAGCCGCACTCAGGGCAGCAGCGGCGGATCGTCCCGGCGGTCCTGACGGGGCGTGGGACGCTCGTTCTCCCGGATGACCTCACCCGGGACCACCTTGCCGTCCGGACGGCGCATACGGGCCTGCTGGAAGGCGTCGCCGAGGCTGCCCGTCGGGGCCGCGCCCACCTTGCGCTCGACGTAGCGCTCGGTCGAGCGGCTGACCAGCTTCCGGGTGGGCGGGAGGAGCAGCAGCAGCCCCGCCAGGTCGGAGATCAGCCCCGGCATCATGAGCAGCAGCCCGCCCAGCATCGCCAGACCATTTCCGCTGCCTTTGGTACTGCCCTTGCCACTGCCGGCAGCGGGCTCACCGGCCGCGCCGCCGGGCGCCGCCGCGGCCTGCGCGGCCTGCGCGGCCTGCGCGGCCTGCGCGGCCTGCAATGTCTCGGCCAGCCCCTGCCAGGCCCGCCGTCCGGCCCGCTTGATGGCGATCGCGCCCAACACGAGCCCTGCCACCAGCAGCGCGAACACCGTCGGACCGCCCGCCGCGCCGGCCACCACGGTCAGCAGCCAGATCTCCAGCACCAGCCAGGCCGCCACGGCCAACGGCAGCAGCGTACGAGCGCGGGAGCGCTTCGGGCGACGGGATGGGCCGGTCTGATGCGGTGTACCGATCGTCATGTCTCCCAGTGTGCCTGGAATCGGGCGAAAACCGGGAGTCCGCGAAAGCCGGGAGTCAACGGTCAGCGTCCGGGGAGTTCCCGCAGGGCCGGCAGCAGGGTCTGCTGCGCCCAGTCGAGGAAGCCGTGCTGGGCGTCGCCGCCGACCTGGATCAGCGCGACCTCGGTGAAGCCCGCTTCCACGTAGGGGCGCACCGCCTCGACGAAGTCGGCGACGTCGTCGCCGCAGGGGATCGCCCCGGCGACGTCCTCGGGGCGCACGAACCGCGTGGCCGCGGCGAACGAGGCCGGGGTGGGCAGTTCGGCGTTGACCTTCCAGCAGCCGCCGAACCAGCGGAACTGCTCATGGGCGCGGCGCACCGCGGCGGCGCGGTCCGGGTCGTACGAGACCGGCAGTTGGCCCACCCGGGGCTTGCCGGCGCCACCGTGCCGGTCGAAGGCCTCCAGCAGTTCGGCTTTCGGCTCCACGGCGATCACCAGGTCGGCGAGGCGGCCGGCGAGTTCGCAGGACCACTCCCCCGAGACGGCGACGCCGATGGGCGGCGGCCGGTCGGGGAGGTCCCAGAGCCTGGCCGACTCCACGTCGAAGTGGCTGCTGTGATGCGCGACATAGCCGCCCGCGAACAGCTCGCGGATGATCTCCACCGCTTCGGCGAGCATCTCCTGCCGTACGTCGACGGTGGGCCAGCCGCAGCCCACGACGTGTTCGTTGAGGTTCTCCCCGGAGCCCAGGCCGAGCCGGAACCTGCCCTCGGAGAGCAGTTGCAGCGTCGCCGCCTTCTGGGCGACGACGGCCGGGTGATAGCGCAGCGTCGGGCAGGTCACGTACGTCATGAGCGGGATGCGGGAGGTGGCCTGGGCTGCGGCGCCCAGCACGCTCCAGGCGTAGGACGCGTGCCCCTGGGATTCCAGCCAGGGGAAGAAGTGGTCCGAGGTGACGGAGAAGTCGAACCCGGCCTCCTCGGCGCGGACCACATGCTCGACGAGCTCACGCGGCCCGGCCTGCTCGGTCATCATCGCGTATCCGATTTGCACCAAAACAAGGCGGTTCCCCGATCCCCCGCGAGAAAACACCCGCGCAATCGCGCGGTGCTCCCCCCGTCAGGACGCGGGGAGCACCGGAGAAGTACGCGGGGGCCGGGAGCGCCCCAGGGCCGGAACAGGCCTTAGCTCTGCTTGCGGCCCAGGAGGCGGTTGGCCCGCGATCCCACGCCCCAGGCGGTGACCCGCCACAGCGCCTCGGCGAGGATGTCCCGGCTCATCTTGCTGTCGCCGAGCTCCCGCTCGACGAAGGTGATCGGGACTTCCACGACGTGATAGCCGGCCTTGACCGAACGCCAGGCCAGGTCCACCTGGAAGCAGTAGCCCTGGGAGGCGACGGCCTCCAGGCCGAGCCCCTCGAGGGTCTCCTTGCGGAAGGCCCGGAAACCGCCGGTGACATCGCGGATCGGCAGGTCCAGCAGCAGCCGGGAGTAAGTACTGCCGCCGCGGGAGATCAGTTCCCGCGACTTGGGCCAGTTCACGACCCGGCCGCCGGGCATCCAGCGCGAGCCCAGCACCAGGTCGGCGCCCTTGAGCGCGGTGAGCAGCCGGGGCAGTTCCTCGGGCTGGTGCGAGCCGTCCGCGTCCATCTCGACGAGAACGCCGAAGCCGTGCTCGATGCCCCAGCGGAAGCCCGCCATGTAGGCCGCGCCGAGCCCCTCCTTGCCCTGCCGGTGCAGGACCTGGACGTACTCGTCGTCGGCCGCGAGCTCGTCGGCGAGCTTGCCGGTGCCGTCGGGGCTGTTGTCGTCCGCGACGAGGATGTGCGCCTCGGGAACGGCGGACCGTACCCGGGCGACGATCGGCTTGATGTTCTCGGCCTCGTTGTAGGTCGGAATGATCACCAAGGCCGTGCCGAGCGGACCGTACTGCCGCTGCGCGCCGTCGTCGTTCACTGCTGCCCCTTCTCGTCCTTGCGTCCCCGCCGGCCGATCACGATCGCGGCGGCGCAGGACAGAAGTCCCACCATAGCGAGGGTCCACTCGGGCGCCGGACCGACTCGGTCCGCGAGCGTCGTATCGTCGCGCAGCGGCAGCCGCGCGGTGAGCACGTCACGAGTGAATTCCTCAGTGCGCTGCTGGACGGTGCCGTCGGGCGCCACGATGGCGCTGATACCGCTGGTGGCGGCGGTGACCACGGCGCGGCCGTGCTCGACGGCGCGCAGCCTGGACATCGCGAGCTGCTGCTCGGGCTGGCCGGTCCGGCCGTACGTGGCGTTGTTGGTCTGCACGACCAGCGCGCGGGCGCCGTCCGCCACCGTCTCGTGGACGATCTCGTCGTAGGCGACCTCGAAGCAGATGACGTCGCCGAGCTTGGCCGGGCCCACGTCGAGGACGCCGGTGTGGTCGCCGGGGTAGAAGTCGCGCGGGACGCGCTGCAGCCGGGTGATGACCTTGCTCAGCTGGTCGCGGAAGGGCACGTACTCACCGAACGGCACGGGGTGCTGCTTGGTGTAGGAGGCGCCGGGGCCGGTCTTCGGGTCCCAGACGATGCCCTGGTTCTCGACGTAGCCGTCCTTGCTGGGGTGGTCGACGAGCGCGCCGACGAGGACCGGCGCCCCGACGGCCTTGACGGCCGAGTCGATCCGGTCGTACGCCTGCGGGTACTGGAAGGGGTCGAGGTCGGAGGCGTTCTCCGGCCAGATGACCAGATCCGGCTTGGCCCTCCGCCCGGCCTTGACGTCCTTGGCCAGCGCCAGCGTCGCGTCGACGTGGTTGTTGAGGATCTTCATCGGGCGGCCGAGGAAGTCCATGCCGGCCTGCTCGACGTTGCCCTGGACGACGGCGATGTTCACCGTGTCATCGGCGTCGGTGGGCACCGGCACGGCGTATCCGGCCAGGATGACGGCGGCGGCGAGCGCCACGCTCTCGACGAGGGGCAGTGCGCGCCGCACGGTCCGGGTGGGGAGTTCGGAGGACCGGGGCGGCTCGGGGACGGTGGCGGGCTCGGCGGACGGGTCGGTCTCCGTCGGGTCGGTCCCGGTCGGCTCAGCGTCCGTGGACGGCTCAGCGGCGGCCTTCGTGGCGCGCAGCGCCCAGGCGGCGACGGCGGCCGAGGCGACCAGGCCGCCGGTGAGCGCGACGGCGAAGGTGACCAGCGGTGCGCCGCCGAGCGCGGCGAGCGGGGTGAAGGGCGAGCCGGTGTTGGCGAACGCGAGCCGGCCCCACGGGAAGCCGCCGAACGGAACCCGGTCACGGGCCCACTCCTCGGCCACCCAGAGGCACGCGCCCCACAGCGGCCACGCACGCAGCCGGGAGGTGAGTGCCAGCCCCGCGCCGAGCGGGACGAAGTAGAGCGCTTCGAGGGCCGAGAGGCCGAACACCGCGTCGTATCCGACGACATGCAACCAGCGCAGCAGGCTGAAGAAGAAGGGCAGCGCCATCGCGAAGCCGAACCAGGCGCCCTGCCGGGCCGAACGGCCCCGGGTGAGCAGCGCCAGCGCAGCCACGGCGGCGATCGACAGCGGCCAGAGGTCGTACGGCGGGAACGCGGCGGTGAGGGCGAGGCCGCTCAGTACGGCGATGAGAGTGCGGGGCGCCTCGCGGCGGACCAGCAGGGCGGCGCGACGCCCGCGTCCGGGCCGGGGCGGCGCGGGCCGCTCGTCGGTCGCCGGGACGGAGCGCGGCCCGGGGGCCTGCGTGTCATCGGCGGAGGCCGCTGCCGGCGTGGTTCCGCCGGGCTCGTCCGGAGTGCCGGACACGTCGGACGCGCCGGAGTCGGCTTCAGCGGTGGTATCGGGGCCCGAGGGCACGGTCGCGGCCTTCCTTGCAGGTCGTGCGGTGGTCAGGTGACGTTACATCGCGGGCTCGCGGATAAGGACCGAGGGGCGGCAAAGTATCAACGGCGGCCGGGAATCCGCGCCTGCCGGGGGCTCGCACACCGGGTGCGCGAGCTGTGACTTACGAGGCCGGGGCCGCTCCGGCGGAGCGGCTGAACCGGACCGGGGGCGGAAAGGGGCTGGTCGGTGAGCGGCTGGACCGCAGGTCCGGACAAGGCGGCTGGGTGGCCGCGCGAGCAGCCTCGCGGCCGAGGCTGGGCTGGGGGCTGGGGCCATGCGGAGGAGTCCCGTTGCCGGGAGGCAGGAGCCGCACTGCCCGCCGTGCGCCACAGCGCGCGACTGCTCGGGGATGATCTCCGACGGCCGGCCGACCGCGCCATCCGCGCCGACATCTGCGTACTGCGGGTCGGGGCCCGGTGCCCTTCGGGCCGACCTGGGGTCCGCTGGCTGCGGATCGACCTAAAGCCGTTGTCTACTGAGCATCCGGGCCCCACCCGGGTCGCACCTGCCGACCTGCCGAAACCTTCCCTCGCCCCGATCCGCGGGCGCTGGACCCTGGCTGCCAGGCGGTGTGCCGGTACGGCGCATCGCCCCGTGGCCCAGTTGCGTTCGACGACTGTGTGGAGATTCCCCGGTCGGACGTCCAGTGGTGGACCCGGCCGAACCTACCGGCCGCCGACCGCACTCTGTCAACAGTCGTTCGACCTGCGCGTCTTTCGTGAAGCGGCAGGTCAGCGCCGAGCCCGCCCAAGGGGGGCGACGGAGTTGCAAGGCGTCATTCGGTGGTACGACGCCCCGTTATGTCACTCGTTCGGCCGTGCGAAGACCGTGCGACCGGCGACCACCGTGCGCAGGCACAGCGGGAGTTGACCGTCCGGAACGAGCTCCGGGAGGCCGGGGGTGCCGGAGCGCGGGTCGGTGGACCAGCTGGACACACGCTCGTCCGGGATCTGCACGACGAGCTCGCCGGTCCGCCACAGCGCGTAGTCGGCGGGGGCGCCCGGCACCAGGGTGCCCGCGTCGTCGCGGCCGATGGCCCGCCAGCCGCCACGGGTGTGGGCGGTGAAGCCGGCCCGGACCGAGATGCGGTGGCCGGGGGTCCGGTGGAAGGCCGCCGCCCGGATAGTGCCCCACGGATCGAGCGGCGTGACGGGGCTGTCGGAGCCGAAGGCGAGCGGGACGCCGGCCCGGAGCAGCGCCGCGTACGGGTTGAGGGTCCGGGCCCGCTCCGCGCCCAGGCGCTGGGCGTACATGCCGTCGTCGCTTCCCCAGGCCGCGTCGAAGGCGGGCTGCACGGAAGCGGTGAGGGCGAGTTCGGCGAAGGCTGCGATGGTCTCGGGAGTGAGCATCTCGGCGTGCTCGACGCGGTGGCGGGCGGCCCGGACGCGGTCGAGGCCGACGCGCTCGGCGGCGGCCCGTACGCCCGACACGACCGTGCTCACGGCGGCGTCGCCGATGGCGTGGAAGCCCGCCTGGATTCCGGCCTCGGTGCAGACGGTGACGTGGGCGGCGACGGCCGCGGCGTCGAGGTGGGCGGTGCCGGTGTGCGGAGCGTCGGCGTACGGCTCGTGCAGGCAGGCGGTGTGCGAGCCGAGGGAACCGTCGACGAAGAGGTCGCCGGCCGCACCGATGGCGCCCAGCTCGCGCACCTTGTCCAGGCCCTTGGCGGTGGTGGCGGCTTCGGCCCAGTAGGCGAAGACACGCGGGCCCGCTTCCTCGGCGGCCAGCCGGAGCAGGCCGGTGAGGTCGTCCTCGCCGGAGATGTCTGGGCCCGCGCACTCGTGCAGCGAACCGATGCCGAGCGTCGCGGCGTGCCGGAGCGCCGCTCGCTGGGCCTCGGCGCGCTGCTTCGCGGTGACGGTGGCGTACGCGGCGGCGCGCACCGCGTGGTGGGCCGAGCCGGTGAGCGGCCCGTCGGGGTGGAAGCCGGACAGAGCGCTGACGCCAGGAGTGTGCTCCAGCAACGCGGTGGACGCGACGGCGGAGTGCACATCGACCCGGGTGAGGTAGAGCGGCCGGCCGCCGGCTGCCTCGTCGAGCTCGGCGCGCGAGGGGGCTCGCCGCTCGGGCCAGCGGGCCGCGTCCCAGCCGTGGCCCAGCAGCACCCGGTCGTCGGGGCGGTCTGCGGCGTAAGCGCGGACCCGGGCCAGTGCGTCGGTGAGCGTCCGCGCGCCGACGAGGTCGAGGCCGGTGAGCGCGAGGCCGGTCGCGGTCGTGTGCACATGTGCGTCGGTGAACGCGGGGGTGACGAGCGCGCCGTCGAGGTCGATCACCTCACTGACCCCGTCGGCGAAGGAGTCGGCGGCCCCCTCGGAGCCGACCCAGGCGATGCTGTCGCCCTCGACGACCATCGCGGTGGCGAAGGGGTCGGCGGGGCTGTGGACGGTGCCGCCGCGCAGCAGCACGGTGCGGTTCGCGGCGGGGTGAGGGGTGCGCTCGGTCATGGTCACCAGTCTCGCCCCTGTGCGCGGCCGTCCAGCGCGCGGGGTGGGCGTGCGGGAGAGGCTTGCGCGCCGCGGCTCAGACGTGCGGCGGGCGCGCCTCATAGGGCGTGGAGAGCACCACGGTGGTGCGGGTGGACACTCCGGCCTGCGTGCGAATACGGGTGAGCAGGTGCTCCAGTTCCAAGGGCGTGGTGACACGCACCTTGAGGATGTAGTTCTCGTCCCCCGCGACGCTGTGACACGCCTCGATCTGCGGGATGTCGGCGAGCCGGTCCGCGATGTCGTCGGGCGCGCTGGGGTCGAAGGGTTTCGCCGAGATGAAGGCGGTCAGCGGCAGGCCGACGCCTTCGGGGTCGACGATCGCCGCGTAGCCCCGGATCACGCCGCGCTGCTCCAGGCGGCGGACACGCTGGTGCACCGCCGAGGTGGACAGGCCGGTGGCCTTGCCCAGGTCGGTGTAGCTCATACGCCCGTCAGTGACGAGCAATTCCACGATCTGCCGGTCCAATTCCTCCACAGCGGATCAACGTACTGTGCCGGAGCCACTCCGGCACAGCGGACGGCCCGCGCCCCGCGCATCTGCGGCCGTCATGTGACGAAGGCCACACCGCCGTACCCGTGTCCATCGGGGTGTGGTGATTACGCGCGGGGTGCGATGGGAATTGCTTGCTGTGGTCGAGGCCGTAGCGCCTTGTCGGCCCACCAAGGGGGAGAACAACATGCGGAGTCTCAAGCAGGAGCCCGGACTTGACGTCCTGCAGGCGCCCGACGACGCCGAGGACAGCGCGTACGAGACCTACGAGATGTTCCGGGTGAGCTGCCCGGACTGCGCGCGTCCGATCGCACTGCTCGCCGACGAGGACGTACTGCCGGAGCACGCGCTGTGCCCGACGCCCTGGAATCCCTTCGGCCTGACGGTCTGCCCGGGGTCGGGGCGCGGGGTGGCGGACGCGGTGCCCGCGGACGAGTCGCTGGCGGCGCTGGAGCAGGACGCGGCGCTGCTGCTGACGCTGCCCGAGGGCCTCGACTGGCGAACCCAGCCGTTCTCGCACCGCGCCGGACCGGGCTCCCGCCCGGTCGTCCGGGTCCCGCAGCAGCGGCAGAGCGGACGCTGACCGAATTCAGCCCTCCCCCAGCCTTCGGCCGGGAGGCGCCCCCAGGCGATTGAGGACACCCGTCCGCCGGCCGGCCATCCGGTCACCGCACGAGCAGCCGCGCCGGCGCGACGCCCCTACCAGTAGCGACCCTCCAGCATCGCCTCCAGGCTCGCCCTGTGCATGATCAGCGAGTCGGGGTCCGCGGGCAGTGGCACCTCGCCGAAGTGGATCTGCCGGTAGGCGATCCGCAGCATCACCACCGCGTGCCGCAATGCCGCGTACAGCGTGTGGAAGTCCATGTCGTGCGGCGTGTGGCCGGTGAGTTTCGCGTACCGCTGCTCGATGCTGTCGCGGCGCAGGAAGTCCGGCAGGCCCGGCATTCCGGAGCCCTCGGTGAGGTCCTGGAAGAAGCGGTGCAGGTAGACGGTCCAGCCGAGGTCGAGTTCGCGCGGTCCGAGGGCGGCCATCTCCCAGTCGAGCACGGCGGCGGGCTCGAAGCCGTCGTAGACGATGTTGCCGATCCGGGCGTCGCCCCAGTTCAGCACGGTGGGTCCGGGGTCGGCGGGCCAGTTCGCCTCCAGCCACTCGAAGGCCGCCTCGATGAGGGGTGAGCGGGACTTGCCGTCGACGACCCAGGCGTAATAGGCGCGTTGGGCCTCGACGTGCTGCCGCAGCGGGCTTCCGGTCCCCGACGTGGCGAGGAACCCGGCTTCCTCCAGCGGGATTTGGTCGTGCAGGCGGGCGATGACCGAGACGGTGGCCGCTTCGAGGCGGTCGCGCTCCGCGTCGCTCGCGGCGTGCAGCCAGTTGCCCTCGTAGGTGTAGGGCATGACGTCGGGCGGCACCCGGCCGTCCACCCGCTCCATCACGAAGAAGGGCGCGCCCAGCGGCCCTGAGTCCTCCTCCAGCCAGAACACGCGCGGCACCGGGACGTCGCTGTGCTCGGCGACGCACCGCATCGTGCGGTACTGCCGGACCATGTCGTACGCGGGGAAGACGGCGTACGCGGCCGGGTCGGCGGCCAGCCGCAGCGCGCAGGACCGTACGGGCAGCGCGGCCGGGTCCGGGTGGTCGATGTCGAAGAGCAGCGTCTCGCTGGACATGCCGTTGGAGGCCGGGACGCTCGCTCCGGAGACGCTCGCACCGGGAATCCGGGCGCCGAGCCAGTCGGTGAGCCGCCGGGCGAGTTCGTCGGGGTCGCGGGTGGTGGTGCGCGGGCGGGGTGCTGAGGTCATGGCGGGTCCTCGCGGTGGCGTCGGAGGCGGAACCGGCCGGCGCGGCGGGCCGGCCGGGCCGCGCTCGGTCAGGGAGCCGTGGATGCGTAACCGGTGAAGCCGCTCGGGTCGTGCCGGCCGAAGCTGCCGTGCTCGAAGATCCCGTACCCGACCTGCCCGTCGAGGGTGAAGCGGGCCGAGTGGTCGATGACGCCGTACGCGGCCATCGGGTGAGCCGCGGGGTCGCTGAGGTCGTAGCCCCGCCGGTCGGTCCAGCCGCGCCCGCGCCAGGTGCCGTGCTGCCAGTCCTCGGCGGGCGGGTAGCCGGCGCCGACGGCGAGCGGGGAGGAGGTGAGGATCTCGGCGGTCAGCTCGAAGGGTTTGCGGGCGGAATCGGTGAGGTGGACGACAGCGCGTTCCGGGTGGCGGGTGCCGGAGCGGTAGCTGATGTCCGTTTGCGGCCAGCCGAGTTGGGTGTCGGGCAGGCCGCTGCCCTCGGGGTGCACCAGCAGCGCGTCGCTCAGATTGCGGAAGCCGTCGGCGTCCTCCTGCACGACGACCATCATGAACCGGTCGTCGAAGCGGACCGGGCACCAGATCCAGTGGAATCCCTCGGGCCGGTGCTCCTCGTCGGCGCGCCCGCCCTCCTCGCCGGGGATGGGCCGAACACCCCAGCTGCGGTCGCGGGTAGCGGTCCACTCCCCCGCGGTGACGGGCAGTTCGGCGCCGTCGACGCGGATGACGCCCGTGCAGCCGCCGGCCTGGACGAACCTGCGGCCTTCGAGCATCAGCCGGTCGCCGCGGCGCTGGACGTGGTGCGGCTCCCAGACGGCGGGGAAGTCGGCGGCCCACTGGAGGTCGTACGACAGGCCGTCGGGGTCGCCGGGGTCCGCGTCGCAGTGCAGCGAGATGCGTTTGAGGGGCTCGTCGACGGTGATGCGCAGCGGGCCGACGCCGAGGTTCATCCGGTCGTCCCCGAGCGCGTCGGAGGCGCGCACGGCGATGATCCGCTCACCCAGCCGCAGGGTGGCGTAGGCGTCGATGACGCCGGTGTTGGGGTAGACGCCCAGCCCGACGATGAGCAGGGCGCGGCCCGCGTGGTCGAAGACCTGGAAGATGCAGCGGTCGTAGGCGTTGCGATCGCCGGTCACGACGTGCCGCATGGACAGCGGTGCCTGGTGGATGGGGTATTCGTCGAGCGGGATCGGCCGGTCGGCCACGAGCTGCCTCCTGGACGCGAGTTCGGCCCCGCGCCGGGATGCCGGGCGGGGTACGAGCGGGGCGGCGTCGCCCGGGGGTACGGCCCGGCGGCGGAAATTGACGGTACGTCAGTTTGGCGTCAAGGGGCCATACCCGTGCACGGCATCCTGCGCGTGAGGCGGTCCGCGCATCGCAGGCGCGCGGCAACCGGCGGCGTCCCGTCCGCGACGCGCGCTCCGGGGCGATCACGGCCGCGCGCCGGGCAGTTCACGTACGGAGTTGGTGAGGCCCCGCGCACGGGGGACGGCGCGGGGCCTCACTGGATTCAACGGGCGGGGCACGCCCGCGGTTCCCTCAGCGGCTCTCGGGGCCCGCGATGTGGCGGGCGATGACCATCCGCTGGATCTGGTTGGTGCCCTCGACGATCTGCAGCACCTTGGCCTCGCGCATATAGCGCTCGGCCGGGAAGTCGAGGGTGTAGCCGTAGCCTCCCAGGAGCTGGACGGCGTCGGTGGTGACGCCCATCGCGGTGTCCGTGCAGAACAGTTTGGCCATGGCGGCCTGCTTGGAGAAGGGCCGCCCGGCGTCGCGCAGCCGCGCGGCGGTCAGATAGAGCGCGCGGCCGGCCTCCACCTTGGTGGCCATGTCGGCGAGCATGAAGCGCAGCCCCTGGAAATCGGCGATCGGGCGGCCGAACTGCTGCCGCCCCGCCGTGTAGGCGAGCGCCTCGTCCAACGCGGCCTGGGCGACGCCGATGGCGCAGGCGGCGATCCCCAGCCGGCCCGAGTCGAGCGCGGAGAGGGCGATGGCGAAGCCCTGGCCCTCCTCGCCGACGCGGCGGGCGTCCGGCACCCGCACTCCGTCGAAGTGCAGCTGGGCGGTCGGCGAGCCCTTCATGCCCATCTTGCGCTCGGGCGGGGCCGCCGAGAGGCCCCGGGCGTCGCCGGGGACGAGGAAGGCGCTGATGCCGCGCGGGCCCTCGCCGCCAGTACGGGCCAGCACGGTGTAGAAGTCCGCGATGCCGCCGTGGGTGATCCACGCCTTGGTGCCGCTGATGGTCCAGCCGTCATCGCCGTCGGCGCTGTCCCCGTCACCGCCGTCGCCCGCGCCGCGGACCGCACGGGTGCGCAGCGAAGCCGCGTCGGAGCCGGAGGAGGGCTCGGAGAGGCAGTACGCGCCGAGCAGGCCGCCGCTGAGCATCGCGGGCAGGTGTTCGGCCTGCTGCTCCTTGGTGCCGTATCCGGCGAGGGCGTGGCAGGCCAGGCTGTGCACGCTGACGCCCAGCCCGACGGTGAGGCGGGCCGCGGCCAGTTCTTCGAGCACCTGGAGGTAGACCTCGTACGGCTGGCCGCCGCCGCCGTGTTCCTCGGCGTAGGGCAGCGCGAGCAGTCCGGATTCGGAGAGCTGGGTGAAGACGTCACGGGGGAAAGCGCCCGTGTCCTCCTCCTCGGCCGCCCGCGGCTTGATCTCCCGCCGGCACAGCTCGCGGACGAGGACCATGAGGTCCCGGGCTTCCTCAGTGGGCAGTTGGCGTTCCACCGGCTGCGGGCCGTGGTCGGGCATGAGGGCGCACTCCTCCCTGTCGGGCACAAGGGCGGCGGCCGCTCAAGGGTGTGGCGGCGCCGCCGGGGTACTGCTGCCCAACCGATGCTGCCTCGTCGGATCGCGACGGGGGCTGACCAGCGGCTGTGGCCGATTGGAGTATGCCCGATCGGCGGCCTCCCGTCACGGTTCGGCCTCCGGGGATGCGAGGTAGTACAAGATTGGTCCAAACCATTGACCACGCTGGTCTAGTCCTTCTACGGTTCCCCCGTAAATCTCTTCGCGTTCATGCCAAAGCCGAACGCAGGTCAAGCGGCACCCCCCGCCTCTCGAAAACGAGGAGAGACATGCTCGGACCACGTGAAGGACGACCAGGCGCCCTGGTCGCCACCATCGCCGCACTCAGTACGACGGCCGTGGCCGCCGTACTGCTCGCAGGACCGGCCTCCGCAGACGGGGCGAGCACCCCCACTCGCGCCGCGGAGTCCACCCGCTCGACCGGTGCCGCCGCGGCCCCCGCCGCGGCCAATAAAGTGGTGGGTTACTTCACCAACTGGGGTACCTACGAGCGCAATTACCACGTCAAGAACATCGAGACCTCCGGGTCGGCCGGCAAGCTCACGCACATCAACTACGCCTTCGGCAACGTCACCGGCGGCAAGTGCCGGATCGGCGACTCCTACGCCGACTACGACAAGGCGTACGACGCGGCCGGCAGTGTCGACGGCAAGGCCGACACCTGGGACGCCGGAGCGCTGCGCGGCAACTTCAACCAGCTGCGCAAGCTGAAGAAGCTGCACCCCAACCTCAAGGTCATCTGGTCGTTCGGCGGCTGGAGCTGGTCGGGCGGCTTCGGTGAGGCGGCCAAGAACCCCTCGGCCTTCGCCGACTCCTGCTACAAGCTGGTCGAGGACCCGCGCTGGGCCGATGTCTTCGACGGGATCGACATCGACTGGGAGTACCCCAACGCCTGCGGCCTGAGCTGCGACACCAGCGGCCGGGACGCCTTCAAGAAGCTGATGTCCGGGCTGCGTTCGAAGTTCGGCCAGAGCAACCTGGTCACCGCGGCCATCACCGCGGACGGCACCGCCGGCGGCAAGATCGACGCCGCCGACTACGCCGGGGCCGCCCAGTACGTCAACTGGTACAACCCGATGACGTACGACTACTTCGGCGCGTTCGCGGCCAAGGGGCCGACCGCTCCGCACTCCCCGCTGACGTCGTACACCGGCATCCCCACCAAGGGATTCGACACCAGCACCACCATGGCCAAGCTCAAGAGCCTGGGCGTGACCTCCGAGAAGCTGCTGCTCGGCCTCGGCTTCTACGGGCGCGGCTGGACCGGCGTGACGCAGAAGGCGCCGGGCGGCACCGCCACCGGCGCGGCCCCCGGCAAGTACGAGGCCGGCATCGAGGACTACAAGGACCTCAAAACCCGCTGCCCGGCCAACGGGACGGTCGGCGGGACGGCGTACGCGCACTGCGGCAACCAGTGGTGGAGCTACGACACCCCGAGCACCATCGGCGGGAAGATGAACTACGCGAAGTCGCAGGGCCTCGGCGGCGCCTTCTTCTGGGAGCTCAGCGGCGACACCGCCAACGGTGAGCTGATCAAGGCGATCAAGTAACCGGGTGAGCGGGCCGTCGGGCGACAGCGCCGCCCGACGGAGCCCGACATGCAGGGCGGGGAACCGACGACCGGTTCCCCGCTCATTCCACCGGCGAGCGCGGCGCCGGGCAGCTCGGGTCGAAGTCCTCGATGGCCCGCAGGGTGTCCCCCAGGCCGCGCACCAGCAGCGACCGGACGGTGTCCCGCTCCAGCTCCTGGTGCTCCAGCCAGTCGAGCGTGACGCCCTCCACCCCGGACAGCCAGCCGATCAGTGCGGTGCGGGCGAGCAGCGGGGCCTCCCGGCGTCCCCACGCACCGCGGGCTATCGCCCCTAGGAGCTGTTCGCGCACCTGATCCCGGATGGCGATGACCTCGGCGTCGAAGCCGACGCCGCCGGTGACGATCGCGCGGTACGCGGCCTGGTGGTGCTGGGCGTAGCGCAGATACCCGTCGATGGTGCGGTGCACCCGCTCCACGGGAGGCAGATCGTGCGTGCTGCTCGCGCGGATCACCAGCTCGGCGACGGACTCCTCGATGATCGCGAGGTAGTAGCCGCGCTTGTTCTTGAAGTAGTAGTAGATCAGCCCCTTCGCGACGCCCGCCTGCCTGGCGATGTCGTCCATGGACAGCGCGTCGTAGGAGGTGTCGGCGAACAACTTCCTTCCGGTCGCGATGAGTTCAGCGCGGCGCGCCTGGGATCGCTCGCTGCCGCGCACAGCTGGGTCCGTACCTGGTCCGCGCTGTTGACTATTATTCAAAACCGGCCCTAGTCTCCAACTGCCACGGGAAATCCGCAGTATGGCAGAGTCCCGCACCGCGCCGGCCGCGACGCCGTCCCGCCGGAGATCCACCCCGCACCCCCTGCGCCACCGCACGTATCCACGGCCGCCCCGGCGGCCGACCGGTCCGCTGCCCCCAGGGAGGAAGCAGTGAGCACAGCGCAGCGTCAGTTGCCGGAAGGCAGAACAGCCTGGAAGAAGACGGCGGTTGTCGCCGTCCCCGCCCTGCTGGCCGTCGGAGCACTGGCGGCGGTGATGGCCCAGGGCGCGCTGGCCGCGTCCTTCGCCGTCTCCGGCACCAGCTTCCAGGTCGCGTCCGGCGAGCTGTCCAGCAAGGGCCTCGCCTCGTACGTCGAGACCGACCGCTCCGTCGACGGCAAGGGCCATCCCGTCGCCCTGCTCGGCATAGGCAGCGCCACCCTGTCCGACATCTGCCAGGCCGCCGAGGTCAAGACCCCGCTGGGCGACGTGGTGTTCAAGCTGACGGCCGGCGGGGACGCGGGCAAGGTCACCGCCAGCAACCTCATCATCGACGCCGAGGACCTGACCGGCGACGCCCGCTTCGGCACCGCCCAGATCGGACGGGACGCCTCGACGCTCGACGAGGTGCCCGGGGTCAAGGGCCCGGTCGGGAAGTTCGGGCTGCAGGCCGGGGACATCACGGTCGCCGGGGTCAGGTCCCACGCCTGGTCGGCCACCGGCGGGAACTTCCGGCTGAAGGGACTACGGGTCGATGTGAACATGGACGGCAAGAAGTGCTTCTGACTCCGGGGTGGCTCGACGAGCGGCTCCCGCTGCGCGAACGGCGGCGGGTGCTGCGCAAGTGGCGGCGCACCAGACCGTTCTGGGCCGGACTGCTGCTCATGCTCGGCGGCGCGGAGCTGCTCGCGATCCCGCTGTCACCGCTCACCGTGCTGGTCAGCCTGGGGCTGGGCGGACTGGCCGCGATCGGGATCGGGCTGGCGCTGATCGTCGCCGGGCTGTTCCTGTGGTTCATGCCGCAGTCGCGGCACTACGTCAGCATCAACGCGCTGCTGCTGTCGGTGCTCTCGTTCGCGGCCACGAACCTGGGCGGATTCCTGGTCGGCATGCTGCTGGGCGTCGCGGGCAGCGCGATGGGGTTCGGCTGGACCCCGGCGGCGGCCGACGCGGAACCCGAATCCGCGAGCGAGCCGGGCCGCGAGTCCGGGAGCGAGTCCGGCACCGGGGAGGACGGGGCGACGCATTCCGGGACAGCGGCCCGGCTGCCGTCCCCGGGAGACCGGCCGGGGCACCGCACGCTGGCGTCCGTACTGCCCGTCGTCCTCCTCGCGGCGGTCGGCGCCCCCGCCGCCGCTGATCCCCCTGCCGACACGCTGCGGGCGGCGGACGGCGTCGTCGCGCCGAACGTCCCGCCCACGGTGACCACCACGCTCTTCGCGCCGAAGGGCTTCCTGCTCGCCGGCGTGACGAGTGTGCCGACCGCCGACGGGCCGCTCAAGGTCATGGTGCTCAAGATGAAGGCCGCGTCCCTGACCGACTACCGGCTCACGACGCGCGACGGCGGCCGGGAGCTCGCCCTCGGCGCGGACTCACTCGACCTGAGCGGCGACGTGACCCTCTACCTCACCCGCTTCAGCGGCTGCCTGGAGGGCCTGATCTGCCTGACCTTCACCCCCGACCGGCTGCCGGTACCCCCGGTCGTACCGCCATTCGTGTTCATGACGGACGTGGACGCCGAGCAGGCCCTCGTCACCTCGGACCGGATCGTCGCCGACGGCCTGACCCTGGGCACCCGCGCCTGACCCCCGGCGGGCCGCTCCCGCCTCCGCCCCCGCAGCGCTCCCACCGGCCGCCCGCCCCCGGGCCCGGCGGGGGCGCTGCGGTCGCTGACCGTGAGGGACCGTGCAAGCCTGAGACCGTCCCGTGCCGTTCCGAAGACACACCCGGACGCGGAGGTCTCCCAGAAGTGCCGAGGACGTCCCGCGCGCGCCTGAAGCAGGAGCTCAACGCTCCCTGGGTGGGCAGCAGCATCTTCCTCCTGCTGCTCCTCTACCTCGCCCTGGTCGTTTTCATCGACACGGTCACCCCGCAGAGCCTGCGGCTGGACGTCTTCGCCGCGGTCGCCCCGATGACGGCGGCGGCCCTGTGCACCTACCGGCAGACCATCTTTCTCGGCACGCTCGACTTCGTCATCATGGCCACCACCCACGCCCTGCTGCCCGCGAGCAACTCCCCCGTCAACCGGGTCGCGGCCGTCCTCGGCAACGCCCTCATGGTCGGCGCGAGCATCGCCGTCGCCAAGCTCAGGGCCGACCGCGAGGATCTGCTGGAGCGGATACGGGACACCGGCGAGGCGGCCCAGCGCGCCCTGCTGCGCAAGCTCCCGCTCAGGACCCGGCATCTGCTGGTCGACGGCTTCTACGTCTCGGCGCAGCGGGACGCACTGGTGGGCGGGGACATCTACGACGCGGTGGACACGCCGCACGGGGCGCGGGTGCTCATCGGGGACGTACGCGGGAAGGGGCTGGGCACGCTGGGCGCGGGCGCGGCCGTGCTGACGGCGTTCCGCGAGGCGGCCTTCCACCGCAGCAGTCTGGAGAGCGGCGTGCAGGCCATGGAGCAGGGGCTCTGGCGGTACAACGCGTCCGCCGCCGAGTCGGGCGGCGAGAGCGAGGCGGGCGAGGCGGCGGCGGGGCCGGAGGAGAGCGGCTCCGAGGAGCGGTTCGTCACGGCCCTGGTCTTCGGCACCAACAGCGGCACCGACACCGGCACCGGGAGCGACGGCGCGGGCGACTGGTCCGCCCCCGGGGACACTGCCGACGACGGCACCGCCGGCGGCGTTCCGATGGTCTTCATCGGCTGCGGTCACGTCGCGCCCTTCCTCATCGGCGCCGACGGGACCGTCTGCGAGCTGGAACCGGCCGATCCCGGTCTGCCGCTCGGCCTCGGCGAGCTGTCCGGGCAGCCGCGCACCGCGCAGCACGTCGTGCTGCCGCCCGACGCCCGGCTGTTCACCTGCACGGACGGAGTGACCGAGGCGCGCGACGCCGACGGCGTCTTCTACCCGCTCGCCGACCGGCTGACCGACTGGGCCGCCCTCCCCACACCCGAGCTGCTCCAACGGCTGCAAGCGGACCTGGACGCCTACACGGGCGGGCAGCTCGCGGACGACGTGGCGGTGCTGGTGATCGGGCAGGCGGACGCGTAGCCCGGAGCGGGCGCGGCGTGCGGCGTGCGGCGTGCGGCGTGCGGCGTGCGGCGTGCGGCGGCCAACGCTGCCGAGCGCCGCACGGGACCGGCGGCGATCCGCGCTCGATGAACACCCTGCCCGGTCCAGCCCTTTACCGGCTCTCCGCGAAAGGGGACGATCGGGGGACGGGCCGCCACCGGAGACCGGACGCGCCCGTTCCCGATCCGACGCGGAGGGGGCGCAGTGCTCAACCCATGGCTGGCGATGGAGTCCGGGGCCGACCCGGTGGAACGTACCCGGGAGGTGCGCCGCGCCCACGAGGCGTTCCTGACCGGCGGTTCCATCGCGGCGCCGGTCCGGCGGGTCGTCGCCGAGTCCTGGCGGCGCTCGGCGGACGCCCGCGTCGCGCCGGAGAGCCTCGCGCCCATCGACCTGGGCGACGCCGAACTGGCCGCCTACCGGGACGCGCACCCGCTCGCCCGCGCCATGCCGATGTTCCGTGAGCTGCTGGGGACCATCGCGCAGGACGGCGCGCATCTGCTGGCGGTCTGCGACGAGCACGGCCGGATGCTGTGGGTCGAGGGCCACGCCGGGGTGCGGCGGAAGGCCGAGCGGATAAACTTCGTCCCCGGCGCCCGCTGGGACGAGCGGCACGCGGGCACCAACGCCCCCGGCACCGCGCTCACCCTCGACCACGCGGTGCAGGTCTTCGCCGCCGAGCACTACAACCGGATGGTGCAGCCCTGGACCTGCGCTGCGGCCCCGGTGCACGACACCAGGACCGGACGGCTGCTGGGCGCGGTGGACATCACCGGCGGCGACCACCTGGCCAGCCCGCACAGCCTCGCGCTGGTGCAGGCCACCGCCCGCGCGGTCGAGGCCCAACTCGCCGCCGCGGCCGACTCCGTGACGCTCCCGCGGGTCGCGCTCACCGCGCTGGGGCGCGACGAGGCGCTGCTCGTGACCGACGGACGGCGCTTACGCCTGGGCCGGCGGCACAGCGAGATCATCGTCCTGCTGGCCTGCCACCCGGAGGGGCTGACCGGAGACCAACTCGGGCTGCTGCTGTACGGCGAGCAGTCCTGCACCGCGGTGACCCTGCGCGCCGAACTGTCGCGGCTGCGCCACCTGGTGGGGCCGCTGCTGGTCTCCCGCCCCTACCGGCTGCTCTCCCCGGTGCACGCCGACTTCGACGCGGTGACCCGGGACTGCGAAGCGGGAGAGCTCGAAGCCGCCTTCCGGGGCTACGGCGGCCCGCTGCTGCCCCGCTCGGAGGCGCCGGGCATCCGCCGGCTGCGCCGGCTCGTCGAGGACGGACTGCGCCGCCGGCTGCTGGACGCCCGTGACCCCGCACTGCTCCAGCTCTGGGCCGACACCTCCTGGGGCGAGGACGACCTGGAGGTACAGGAGGGCCTGTTGGCGGCGCTGCCCCCGCGAGCGGCCCAGCGGACCGCCGTGACCTCGCGGATCGCGGGGCTGCGGACCGCGTACGACCTCGACGCGCCCGGCCACGGGCCGGGTCGCGCCGCCGCAACCTTGGCGCAACGTTCCCGCGGCTAGCCTCGCGGCCATCGCCGCCCGCCGCCGGAGCGTGCGGCACACCAATGGGAGGCCGCCCCATGACTCGATATTCCGCGCCCGGGTCCGATGGCGCGATCATGTCCTACCTGCCCCGCTACGACCACTGGATCGGCGGCGAGTTCGTCGCGCCCAAGCGGGGGCTGTACTTCGAGAACCCGAGCCCGATCAACGGGGTCAACTTCACCGAGGTGGCCCGGGGCACCGAGGAGGACGTCGAGCACGCGCTGGACGCCGCCCATGCAGCCGCCCCCGCCTGGGGCCGCACCGCCCCGGCCGAGCGGGCGTCCGTACTCAACCGGATAGCCGACCGGATGGAGGAGAACCTGGAGAAGCTGGCGGTCGCGGAGACCTGGGAGAACGGCAAGCCGGTCCGCGAGACGCTGGCGGCCGACATCCCGCTCGCGATCGACCACTTCCGGTACTTCGCGGGCGCGATCCGGGCCCAGGAGGGCAGCCTGTCCGAGGTGGACGAGGACACGGTCGCTTACCACTTCCATGAGCCGCTGGGCGTCGTCGCGCAGATCATCCCGTGGAACTTCCCGATCCTGATGGCCACATGGAAGCTGGCCCCGGCGCTGGCCGCCGGGAACTGCGTGGTGATCAAGCCCGCCGAGCAGACCCCCGCCTCCATCCACTACTGGATGAGCCTGATCGCCGACCTGCTGCCGCCGGGCGTGGTGAACATCGTCAACGGCTTCGGCGTGGAGGCCGGCAAGCCGCTGGCCCGCAGCCCCCGGGTCGCAAAGGTCGCCTTCACCGGCGAGACCACCACCGGGCGGCTGATCATGCAGTACGCCAGCGAGAACCTGCGTCCGGTGACGCTGGAACTCGGCGGCAAGAGCCCCAACATCTTCTTCGACGACGTCTCCGCCGCCGACGACGACTTCTACGACAAGGCCCTCGAAGGCTTCACGATGTTCGCCCTCAACCAGGGCGAGGTGTGCACCTGCCCGTCCCGCGCCCTCGTCCAGCAGGGCCACTACCGCGAGTTCATGGCCGACGCGGTCGCCCGCACCGAGAAGATCGTCCAGGGCCACCCGCTGGACACCACCACGATGATGGGCGCGCAGGCGTCGAACGACCAACTGGAGAAGATCCTCTCCTACCTGGACATCGGCCGGCAGGAAGGCGCCAAGCTGCTGACCGGCGGCGAGCGGGTGGACCTGGGCGGAGAACTGTCCGGCGGCTACTACGTGCAGCCCACGATCTTCGAGGGCGACAACCGCATGCGGGTCTTCCAGGAGGAGATCTTCGGCCCGGTGGTCGCCGTGACCTCGTTCGCCGAGTACGACGACGCCATCGAGACCGCCAACGACACGCTCTACGGCCTGGGCGCGGGCGTATGGACCCGCGACGGCACCACCGCCTACCGGGCGGGACGCGCCATCCAGGCGGGCCGGGTGTGGACGAACTGCTACCACGCCTACCCCGCGCACGCGGCCTTCGGCGGCTACAAGCAGTCCGGCATGGGACGCGAGAACCACAAGATGATGCTGGACCACTACCAGCAGACGAAGAACCTGCTGGTGTCGTACTCGGCGAAGAAGCTGGGCTTCTTCTAGACGCCTGAAAAGGGCGCCTGAACAGGTGCTTTACCTGTCAGGCGCCCTTCATGGCACGCATCTAGCCCATGCAGCGAGATACGAGGTAACTCCCGATATCTCCCACCCCTATCCCACCTCCGACCAGCTGTTCCGGGGCATGTCCGGGCCAAGGGCCGCCTCACGTGTCCTGCGCGGTGTCGTCCGATCCCTCCCACCGCCGCATCGACTTCTCTATCAGGCTGTTGGCATGATTCCGCGCCTCGGCCAGGAACTTGGCGTAGTAACGGAAGAGGACCTGGATGCTCTGTCCGGCCCGGCGCGCACACTCCGCGGGGTCGACACCCGAGGCAAGCCAGAAAGAGATTCCTGCTACGCAGGTGCCGCCGCGCGTGCGGGCCCGGGTGATTGCTCTGACGAGGATGTCGCCGCCGGCGGATTCCGGCCTGTCGCACTGGTCGACGCAGACGCTCGCCGATCATCTGAAGCGGCGGGAGGGCATCTCGGTGTCGTGGCATTACATCGCCCGCATCTGGCGCGAGGAGAACCTGAAGCCGCACCGCTCGGGCACCTTCAAGATCTCGAAAGACCCGGCGTTCGCGGAGAAGGTCGCCGATGTCGTCGGGCTGTACCTCGACCCGCCCGGTGGGGCGGTGGTGCTGTCGATCGACGAGAAGACGCAGGTACAAGCCCTGGACCGGACCCAGCCGGTGCTACCCGTGACCTTCGCGGCGAGCGAGAAGCGCACCCACGATTATGTGCGGCACGGCACCACGAACCTGCTCGCCGCGCTGAACGTCGGCACCGGCGAGATGCTCGGCGAATGCCGGCCGAACCGGAATGGCGCGACGTTCCTGGCGTTCCTGAAGGAGGCAGTGAAGCCGCATGCCGGGAAGGAGATCCACATTGTGCTGGACAACCTGTCTACGCACACTACTCCGGACGTGAAGGCGTGGCTGGCGCAGGGCTTCGTCAAAGTCGGGTGATGTCCAGTTCGTGATCATGTGATGCCGAGGAGGGTGAGGGCCCGGGTGGCGTCGCGGGCGTTGTGGCGTAGGCCGGCGGCCAGCTGTGAGGCGCCTCGCGTTTTCCGGACAGTGATCTGACTGTTTATTTCACGCGACTATTCGCAACTCCGAATATTCGGCGTGGACTTCTCGCGGAGGGCGGTATCCGACAGCCGAGTGGAGACGCCTGTGATTGTACCAGAGTTCGATGTATCGGGTGATGTCCTGTCGGGCGGCCTCTCGGGCCAGGTAAGTCATGCGGGAAACCCGCTCGTTCTTCAGGGCACCGAAGAATGATTCGGCCATCGCGTTGTTGTAACAGATTCCGGTGCGCCCGGAAGATCTGCGGAGCCCGTGCTGCTTCAGCGTCTGCCCGAACTCGGCTGACATGTAATTACTGCCGCGATCAGAGTGGAATATCGCACCCTTGGCGAGCTTCCTGTTCCGCGCCGCGTTGCGGATGGCCCGGGATATGAGGGGAGTTTGGTAGTGATCATCCATCGCGTAGCCGATAACTTCCTTGGTGCAGCAGTCGATTACGGTCGCGAGATACAGCCATCCTTCGCCGGTCTGCAAACTGCACCGATTCCTCGCGGAACTCCGGGGTGTACTTGCTGGGCGGTGCCACTTCGCGCTTCCTCATTTCCTTGACAGGACAACCCTATTGGGTCCATGTCCGGAAACTTCGGGGCCCCTCACGCCACAACGAACGGCTCCCCCTGGACATCGTGATGCAGCAAACTCGTTCCCCCACGGTCTTCGTTCTGGTCGGGTGCGTCCTTGGTCGGAGCACAGGATCGGGCGAAGGCCGTGTCCACGTCCGGTGATTCCCCTTCCGGGCGATCGAGTTCGGGGCATCGTTCGAGGTCAGACCTGAAAAGACAAGCTCAGCGCTCGGGCGGTGAGGCCGGCCCCGACGGCGAGGACGAGGCATGCGGTGAGGGTGGGCCCCCACCGGTTGAGTCGCGCGAGGAGGGAGAATCCCGCGAGGCGTTGCAGGCGGGGCGAGTCGGCGATGGCGTCCCTGAAGCGTACGAGCGCGATGCCTGCCGCGGTGAGCGTCAGGGCCATGCCGAGGCCGTATCCCAGGACCAGCAGGATTCCGAACGCGGTACGTCCCAGGGCGATGGCGCCGAGGAGCACCACGAGGGCGGAGGGGCTGGGTACGAGGCCGCCTGCGATGCCGACACCGATGAGGCCGCGGCGTGTGCGGCGGGCTGGGTGCTGATGGTCATGGGCGCCGGAGCGATTGGGAGCAGCGGGTGTATCGGTGGCGGGGTGCTCGTGGGCCCGCCGGTGCGCTGGGTGACCGCTGTCGGTTTCGGCGGGCTCGGTGAGCACGGCGAGGGGGCCGGGAGTCTGGACGGCCGGTGTGGCACGGAGCCTGCGGCGGCGCGGCAGGCGAGCCGGCGACGGCTGGGGGAAGTCGGCCTCTTGGGGGTGCTCGTGGAGGTGGTCGGTCTCAGTGTGCTGATGGCCCGCGCCGTGTGGGTGTGGATGGTGGTGGTGCCCGTGCCCGTGGCCGTGGTGGTGGTGCCCAGGTGCGTGCCCAGCCCGTGCGTTGCGCAGCAGCCCGATGCCGATCGCGCTGACCAGCAGGCCGCTGGCTACTCCCAGCCAGGCCAGGACGGACTCGCCGGCCAGATGCGTGGCGAAGGGCAGCGTGAATCCGAGGATGAGCACGCCGGCGGTGTGGGTGAAGGTGACGGTCGCGCCGACGGTGATCGCGTCGCGTACGCTGCCGCGTTTGCCTGCGAGATAGGCGGCCATGATGGTCTTGCCGTGTCCGGGCATGGCTGCGTGCGAGGCGCCGAGCACCAGGGACAGCAGCAGCGCCAACAGCCCTACGGACAGGGTTAGATGGCGTGTGCCCACCAGTGAATCGAAGAGCGCGGTGACGTGGGCGAGCGCCGCGCTCACCGGTCCCGCGCCGGGGAGTGCGGGCGGTAGCACCGGCGCGCTGCCGCCGCTGGCGGGGGCCACGTCGAAGGTCGCGGTGCGCTGGTCGAGCGGGTCGGCGAGCAAGTCTTGGGGGTAGCGGCGGAGTTCATCGCTCACGGAGGTCGTCGGCAGCGGCGGGGAGCGCAGTTCGACGCCGGTTCCGCGGGCCGTCATCTCATGCCAGCCGATGCGCCGGCCGTCGTAGTCGTCCGCCAGCACGACTGTCGCGGGCGCTTCGAGGTCGGCCGGGGCGGTGAGTTCACAGTGCAGTCGGCTGCTGGTGAGCCCGGCTTCTCCGGGACGGTGGACGAAGGTGCTGTCGGTGACGCGCCAGCGGCTGGGCTCGCCGTTGACTTGGGCGGTCACCTTCCGCCGCAGGTCAGCGCATTGACCCTGCGCGTGGGCAGCGCGTTCGGCCTTCGTCACTGTGCCGTTGTGATCGGTGTCGACGGCGGGGCGCTCCTGCGCTGCCGCGATCTCCGCGCGGTCGACGACCGCGCTGACCTCGATGCGGTCGCGGTAGAGCCGGAATCCGTCGTAGTGGTTGACCGTGAAGTTGCCCAACGGGTGCGCCTCGGCGACCGGTGCGCCGCACAGGACGGCGGCGGCGAAGGTGAGCATGAGGGGCAGGGCGCGGCGAGGAGTCTTGATCATCCGAGGTGGCCGATCCGGGTGAGCGTCCGGCGTGCGGTTGCCGCGTGCAGGGGGTGGAAGCGGGGTTCGTCCTTCAGCGCTGTGCGGAGGTCGGCCCGCGCCGCGGTCCGGTCGCCGAGGGCGTATTCGATCATGCCCCGGTGGTAGCGGTACAGGCTGCTGCGCGTGCCCAGGGCCAGCGCCCGGTCGGACCAGGTGAGTGCCTCGGTATCGCGACCGGCGCGGTGCAGGGCCCAGGCGTAGGCGTCCTGGGTGGCGAGGAACGGGCGGCTGCGGACGGCCGCCCGGCCCAGCGCGACCGCTCGGTCCGGCCTCCCATGGTCGGCTTCGAAGAGCGTGGCATCGGAGTCCAGAGCCACACCGGCCGCGCGGAGGAGCCGTTCCTGCGAGCGGTAGAGGTCGTACTGCTCGCGGGCCTTGGCCTTGTGGCCGAGGGACTGCTGGAGTTCGCCGAGCGCGATGACGTACTCCGGTTGCGGCACCCGGGCGATGGCCGCGGTGTAGTCCCGCACCGCCGGGCCGGTGCGCCCGAGCGCTGCATGGGCTCGGGCCCGAGCCTCCAACAGGGCGGGGAGGGCAGGAGCAGCGCGCAGGCCCTCTTCCACCTCGCGCAGCGCCGCTGCTGGGTCTCCGTCGCTCAGCGCGAGTCCGGCCAGGTTGGTGCGGGCGAACGCCGCGTCGGCCGGGTCGGACGCGTCGTCCAGGGCGCGCCGCATCAGTTCGCGGGCGCGCACGGTGTCGCCGCGCAGTTCCCAGGAGTAGGAGGCCCGGGCCAGCGAGGGCGTCGCGGGTTGCAGGTCCACCATGCGCTGCACGGCGCGGAAGGACGCGTCGTAGCGCCCGAGCTGGGTGTACGCGTCGCCGAGCACGCCCTGCGCGGCGGCGTTGTGCGGATTGGTCGTCGCGGCCCGGCGGCCCCAGCGCAGCGCGCCGGCGAAGTCGTGCCGGGCCGCGGCCAATGCGCCCATCCCGACCTCAGCGGTGTAGTTGTCGGCCGGCCGCAACGAAAGGGAGCGGCGGAGGGACTTCTCGGCCTTCGGGTAGTAGGTCGGGTCGGCGGTCGTCTTCACCTGCTGTACGTATTCCATGCCGAGCCGCGCCCAGCCGGGGTGGTTGTCCGGTGTGCGGCGCAACTGTTCCTGGAGAGCGGCGATGCGGTCCCGCGCCGTGCCGGTGGAGCGGGCCGGCGGTCTCGCGTCGGATGCCGCCTGTGAGGCCGGCTCACCCGGCGAGAGGCCGAGCGCTCCGGCGGTGAACAGAGCCGCGCCCAGGGCCAGGACCGTCCCGGCGTCGCGAAGCCGTCTGCGGGGTGGTGCCGCCGGGCGCGGTGGAGCGGACGACGGAGCGGTGGTCATGGGAGTCCCCCCGGGGTGACGGAGAAGGTGGCGCGGCAGCCTGCCCGGCGTACGGTGCCGGGCAGGCCGGTCGTGAGGTGGTCAGCAGTTCCGACGGCGGGTCGGCTGTGAGTCCGTCAGCCGGCCCGCCGTCCGCCCTGCTGCTCAGCCCGGCGGCACCGGCGGGCCCGGC
>NZ_JAYMZR010000065.1:37666-42913 GCF_035828615.1 Streptomyces sp. H27-D2
CATTTGACGCCGCCGGGAACGGCGGACCGTCAGCCGGCGTTGCGGCGACGCCACATGCGCGCGCCGCCGGTGCCCAGGAGCAGCGCTCCGAAAGCGGCCAGGCATGCCGGGACGGCGGCCTGCCGGAGGCTGCTGGGCAGGCCGGCGCCGTCGGTGTGGGCGGCGGTCTGCATCGCCGAGTCGTCGGATCCGTTGTCGCCCGACTGGTTGACGTTCTTGGTGTTCGGCAGCGCCACGTACGGGAAGGCAGGCCCGAACGCGGAGTCATTGGCGTCGACCTTGTCGCCGGCGGCGAGCGCCTCGACCAGCTTGCCGGTCTGCGCCGCTCCTTCCACAGCCTGGAGGGAGATGTCGATGGCGTCGTCGCCCAGGCGGCGCCCATTGGGGAATCCGGCGAGGTCCCCGCCCAGGACACCCAGCCGGTTCGGCTGCTTGGCCGGGGCCACACCCATGTTCAGCCGCAGTTCCTCGGCGGGCACGATGCGGCGTGCGTCGGCGTCCTTGTTGAGCCGGTGCGCGTTGAGGTCCGCCTTGATGGGACCGCACGCTTTGCACAGGCCGGTGAGGTAGATCTCGGAAAGGTCGTTGCGCGGAGTCTTCGGGGCGGGCACGCCGTAGACCTTCTGGATGAGCTTGGGCAGAATCGGGTCGAGGACCTTGTCCACGACCGGCTGCACGGTGCGGTCCTGGTGGGGAGAGAGGCCGTTGAAGGCGTCCTTGTACTTGAGCGGGACGACGACCTCGTTGACCAGCGGGTTGCCCAGCCGGGAGACCTGCTTCCAACCCGCCCGCTGCCGGGCACGGTCGTCGGTGACGTTCGCGCCGCGCCGGTCGGTGGTCGACCACACACCGACGACGGGGTTGCGCTGGGCGTTCCCGCGCAGCGCCAGCGCCTTCTTCGGCACCTGGATCGCGATGGTGTTGACGTTGTAGCCGCCCAGTGTGTCCTGGCCGCGCTCGCTGAGGTCACCGCCGTACAGGAGGTCGAAGACCCGCAGGTCCGCGAAGAACGGGTCGTCGGCCTGACCCACGAAGCTCTGGCCTCCGTCGGGCAGCTTCCGTACGGCCTCGCCGCGCAGCTTGCCGTAGTCGGGCATGGACGCCCGACCGGTGCGGGAGGGGGCGGCAGGGGCGTCGCGCAGGAGGGTACGGGTCTTGCCCTGGGCGTCGGTGACCTTCAGGTCGTAGGTCTGACGGAAGTTCAGGTTGGGGTCGTCGATCGAGCGGACCGGCCCTGTGTTGTAGAGGAACTGGTCCTTGGCGTCCCGGACCTTGTCGCTGAAGGTCCAGGTGTAGGTGAGGTCGGGGTGGCCGTCGCCGTCACTGTCGATCTTGATGTTGTAGCGGGCGTCATCCGCGTACGGGTAGAAGTTCGGTCCGCCGTTCGGCTCCTCGAACGGAATCCAGTTGGCCACCAGGGTGACGGTGTCGCTCCGGTCGGGGCTGGTGAACGCGTACACGTCCGTGTTGTCGGCCCGAGGGTCTCCCGCGATCAGCGGTGCCTCGCGGTGGCTGGACGCGGAGCTGACGCCCGGTGCCAGAGTGACCACGGCGACCGAAGCCGCGAGCGCCGCGGCACCGGCACCGGCCAGATACCGGTCGACGCTACGGCGCGAGGCGGGCCCACGCTTTGAACGATTGAACATAGATCTCTCTCCTTCTCGGCCACCAGGGACGCGTTACGCCGCACGGCAACGTGAGGAAGCGCGCGCTGGGGCAACGGTGGGGAAACGGCGATGCATCGACGAAGGCGGGCGGGACACATGAGCTGTCCGGGCGGCTGATCCGAGAAAGCGCATCGCTTTCTCGTCGGTCGGGAGGGTCGCCACGCATTCAGATGCACATGTGGCAGCAAAGCATGATTGAAGCCACGGTGCGGCGAACAACGGCGTAGCAGCGCCAATGCCAATTTCTGAAAATGCCCGAACGCAATGGCCCAGACGGCGCTTTGCCCCCACCATTACGCATGACGAGTTCACCCGACACGGTGACAAGCTCACTCGGCCATTCGGGGCGGGCCATGCACTATTGCACTTCACATGCAAATACACCTGGACAGCAGTAATCCCGGGGCGAACTCCCAGCGGGTTTTCGCGGTACTCGCGGCGAACGTGCTGCCCGCCTCGGGCCGGCCCAGGACGGCCAGTCGCCCCCGCAACTGAGCGACTTCGGCGGCAACAACCCCTGCAGTCCTGGACGTGCCCGGCCACAGGGACGGTGAGACCTACCGGCTCATCACCACGCTCTTGGACCCCGACCGGGCGCCGGCCTCGGCGAGTACCGTACGGTCCCGCGACCGTACGGACTCGTCAGGCCGGGTATCCGCTCGGCGAACATCCGCTGATGACAGCCCGGACTGTCACAGACGAAGAGCCGGTCTGTGGTCAGGCCGCCAGGCCGCAGTCGTCCTGGGCCAGGGTCTGCTGGAGCGTCTTGGTGAGCCGGTCGGCGGCGATCTCGGTGTAGTGCTTCGTCTTCTCCACGCCGATGAAGTCGCGGCCCTCCAGCAGTGCGGCGACCCCCGTCGAGCCGGAGCCGGCGCAGAAGTCGAGGACGGTGCGCCGGGCGGGCTGATCTGCACCAGCTCCCGCATCACCTCGACGGGCTTTTGTGTGATGTGCCGGCGGTTCTTGCCCGAGGGCTGCGACGCGCTGTAGAGGCCGGGCAGGTAGACCGGGTTCCGGGCGGCGTCGATCGGCCCGTTGGACGCCCAGACGATGAACTCGCAGTTCTGGGTGAACCGGCCCTTCTGCGGCCTGGCCTGCGGCTTGTGCCAGGCCAGGACACCGCGCCAGAGCCAGCCGGCGGCCTGGATGGCGTCCGTGGTGACCGGCAGCTGCCGCCAGTCGGTGAACAGCAGCGCGGTGCCGCCCGTCTTGGTCAGCCGGAGCGCCTCGGTCATGGTCTGCGTCAGCCAGAACCCGTACGAGCGCTGGTCCATGTTCTCGCCGGTGAAGTCCGCCAGCGCGTGCCCGGCGTCGGCGGAAGTGTACTTCTGGCGCGCGGTCCGGCTGGTGCGCTCCTTCGCGGTCCGCCCGCCCGAGTTGTAGGGCGGGTCGGTGATGACGGAGTCGACGCAGTCGTCCGGGAGCCCGGCGAGCACGCTCAGCGCGTCGCCCTGGTGCAGGGAAAAAGGCAAAGGGGTATTCCAATTCTTCAGAGAGGTACGGGAAAGCTCCGGCTCGCCATCGGATAGCAGCGTCCGCCGGGCTCGGGCGAGACGAGACCGCCGGCAGGACGGGAAAGGCGAGGGAGACCAAAACTGTAGGGCACCATCCCCGGTTGACCACGATCACCGCGGAAACCCGCCGCCGCATTACTGGCGTGATCACCAGGCTTTTTGGTCAACCGGACATTCGTCCTTACTGTTTTGACGACCGCCCGGCGCATTCCGCCAACGCACCCCTTCCCCACCGCCCGCCCCTGCCGAGACACCTCTGCCCCGGCCCAGCTGACCCGCCCCGCGTCGGCGCGAGCGGCAACTCGCCCCGACGCTCCCAGCCCCGCTCGCCTACCGGGCCCGGCCGCCGCCTTTCCACCCCGCGCCACGCGGCCGGCCCGTCCTTTCCAAGGAACACCGCTGTGACACTCCCCTCCCCGCACCCGCCTCCACGCCCGCCGCACGTGGCCAACCCGCTGGGAGGCGCGCCGGATTGAAGGGCATCGCCGCCGTCATCGGCGTGTTCTGCCTCTCCCCGCTGCTCCTCGCCGGAACCACCGCCATGGCCGCGGCCGGCAGCGGCTCCGCCGCCCAGGCCGCCGACTGCCCCACCGGCCCGGACACCGACACCCACGCCGTCGCCCAGCAGGTCGCCGACATCGGCGGCAAAGGCTCCGGCAAGCACCTCCACATCAACGGCCTGGACCTGCCCGCGGAGCAACTCCCCAACGCCAAGAAGATCATCGCCACCGGCATCTCCCTGCACGTCCCCGCCCGCGGCCAAGCCGTCGCGCTGGCGACAGCCCTGCAGGAATCGCGGCTGCGCAATCTGAACTACGGCGACCGCGATTCGCTCGGACTCTTCCAGCAACGCCCCAGCCAGGGCTGGGGAACCGCAGAGCAAATCCGCGACCCCGTGCACGCGAGCACGACGTTCTACCAGACCTTGCTCGCGGTGCACGGCTGGCAGCAGATGACGCTCACCCAAGCCGCTCAGGCCGTCCAGAAATCCGGACTGCCGGACGCGTACGCGCAGTGGGAAGACCTCTCCCGCGCCCTGCGCCAGGCCATCGCCAAGACCCTGCCGGGCGGCGGCCACCACACCACACCAAACCCGACCACGACCACGACCAGGGTGGCCCCGCGCAGATCGCCGGGAGCGGCTGCGCGCCGGGCGAGGACGGGGCCGGTTACGGTCCCATCCCGGAGGGCTCCGTCCCCAGGGGATACACGATCCCCAAGAGCGCCCCGGTGAAGGTCCGCACCGCGATCACCTGGGCGATGCGCCAGCTCGGCACCCCGTACCAGTGGGGCGGCAGCTGCACCAACGCGCACGGTCCCGACCCGATGAGCCGCTGCGACTGCTCCAGCCTGATGCAGCAGGCGTACGCCGCCGCCCAGGTCACGCTGACCCGCACCACCTACACCCAGGTCACCGAAGGCAAGCCCGTCCCCCTCAAGGCGCTCAAGCCCGGGGACCTGCTGTTCGCCCGCGGCACCGCGGCCGTGCCCGAACACGTCGGCCTGTATATGGGGGCGGGACTGGTGATCAACGCCCCGCGCACCACCAAGCCGGTCCGGATCGACCCGGTCAAGGACTGGAAAATCCTCGCCGCCCGCCGCGTCACCTCCTGACCCCCGGCCCCCGCCCGAGCTGACCACCCGCCGGCCGGGCCGGCCGGCAGCTCCGCGCGCCCGAGCAGCGCTCCCTCCCCTTCTTCATTCCTTCTTCTCCGTTCCCGCCCGGCCTGTCGGCCTGCGCACGCAAGGAGCCCTGCCATCGCCATGCCTTTGTCCGACCGTCTGATCCACCTCGCCTACGATCCCGGCATCTCCCCCAAGGCGGGCGGCCTGCCGGGCCTGACCGTGCTGAAGAACGTCGTCAGCAGCCTCAACCTGTACGGGATCATCGCGGTGGTCGGCGCCCTCGCGCTCTCGCTCTGCGTGTGGGCCTGGGGTCAGTAGCCGTATCTCAACCGAACGCGGCCGTTGAGTTTTCGCTGGTCAGACATGGTTTCGTTCGGGGGAGGGAGAGATCCCGCGTCTTGTTTCCGTGTGATCGTCGAGGGGTCTGCGATGACGTCGAT